>CAZTKR010000007.1:0-40936 GCA_964614115.1 uncultured bacterium
ATCCGGCGTGGGAAACCCACATCGAATGGAAGGCGACCGTACTGATGCGGCAAAACGCCTATTCGGACCTTCCCGAAGACATCCCCGTACCTGATGCGGATCAACTGCCCGACTCGGTAAAGACGTGGCTTCTGCCAACGGATTGTGTTCAGGCGGATGCGGACATCGTTCACCGGAAGGCCGACTCCCTCCGGGCCGCGACCGACGATCTCATCCAACTGGCCGATGCCATCTGCGATGCGGGCTATCGCATTCCCTGGCGGTTCTCCCACCAGCCTGTCAGCTATGACGCTGTGTACGCCCTGACATGGGGCAGTTCCTGTGTGGGACGCGCCCATGCCTGTGCCGCACTGTTCAGGGCAAACAGTATTCCCGCACGGATACTCCTGAATCTTCCCGCAGGCTCCCGCGCCTTTGACATGCATTGGAATTTGGAGTACTACGTTCCGGATTATGGATGGGTTCGGATGGAGCCGACAAACGGGACAAACCCATGGCCGACTGAAAACGATGTGGTGACCCTGGCCTGTAATACCCAGGATGAATTTCCGGTGTTCCAATCCGACGGTGCCGAAGTCTGTTATCACACGTCCGATCCTTCTCTGGGTTACAATCCGTTGTGGGCCCAGGCTCATAACGTATACGACGGCCCGACCATCTCCACGACCGGCGATTCTGCGGATCGCACTTTTGCAGTCACCGATTCCGTATTCGCCTGTTTATCGCGTATTCAGGGACTCCCGTTGCTACCTGTCCAGGAAGCGGCATTCCAAGCGGCTCGCGCCTTCCAAGAAAGTGCGTGTGAAAAAATCAAAGACGGAGACCTCCCAGGTTATCTATCCGACATCGACCAAGTATGGCATCATTATAGGCAGATTCAGATAGAGCCGATTTCGACGGTCTTCTTCGACGATTTCGAAGAACAACCCAGGGGATGGATGCACGGAGGAACCCAGGACGAGTGGGAGTGGGGATCGCCCACCTGGGGCCCTTCACAGGCGTATTCGGGGAATGCCTGCTGGGGTACGGATTTAGACCATGACTACGAGAATCGTGCCGACTGCTGGCTCACATTTCCTGCCATCGACCTGACGAATCTCTGCAGTGCTTATCTTTCGTTCTGGGTTTGGAACTCGGTGGAAGAAGATTTGGGCGTGCTGGTTTACGACCCGCTGTGGCTGGACCTATCCACGGACGGAACAGCCTGGGAACCGCTGTGCAGCCGTATGGCCGGCGTGAACGACGACCCGGGAATACCCCAAGCAGGGGGATGGACGAACGTGGTGCTGGACCTGACACCTTTCGTGGAGAATGAGGCACGCATCCGGTTTCGTTTCCAATCCGACGAGAACCGCATCTTCCCCGGCTCATACATCGACGATGTTCACGTGTACGGTAGATATCGAAGCCAACATCCGACCGCACCATCGGACGGTATCGTCCTCTCACAGAACCACCCCAACCCCTTCAACACGTCTACTCGTATCATCTACACCCTTCCAGAAGAGGCCCATGTCATCCTGGATGTTTTCAACGCGCTGGGGCAGAACGTGGCCCATCTCATCCATCAACACCAGCCGGCCGGAACCCATTCCGTGGTATGGCATCCCGACAATCTCGGTTCCGGCGTGTATGTCTACCGGATAAAGGCAAACGCGTTCATGAAGACAAAAAAATGTGTGCTACTGCGATAGCGAATTCGGATGATGCGCTTTCAGCGTTTCAGGTTGATGAACCGCATGAGACGTAGTATTTAACAAAGACGCAGTGATTACAGGAGCACCGAATGGAGAAAAATTCCATGACACGTTTGATAAAGCTGAGAATCTCCTCACGCCTTCTTCTGACTGCTCTATTTCTTGTTGTCGGGTGTCATCGTCGTCAAAATCCTGTCTCCACTGAGGACGGTCATTGGATATCCGGTATTCCGTTTACCATCAATACCGACACCCTGTCCCACGACAACCGGATTTATGAAACCCAACATTTCCTCACCTTCAGCGATGGCAGCAGCGATGACGTGAAACGGCAATACTCTCGGATGGCAGAAGAGTCTTTCAGTGAACTGCTCCAGGCGTTCGAGATCTCCAGTAGCACCGAACTGGGCATCACGGATCGGACATCGAAAATAACTATTTATTCGGACAGATACCTGAATCATACTCCCATGGCATTCGCATACGGTTTCATCATAGGTTCCCTCGATTCCCCTGTCTATCAATACTGGCCCGACTGGCAAAAGGAGCGGTACAGAAATATCGTCAAGCACGAAACAATGCATGTCCTTCAATTTCTCCTGGGATTAACATACGGCAGGCTTAATTTAGCCGAACGCCCGGACACATGGTTCACAGAGGGCATCGCCGAGTACGTCAGCGGGGGGGCCGCCATTCCCATCACAGATTTGGATCAGGTAACCGAATGGCGGACTCATGAAGACCATATCAATCCCATCAGTATTCATAGCTGGTCCGATTTTCCGGTCCCCGATGCACGGAGCGGTGAATACTACCCCATGTTCGGCCTGGCCTTAACATACCTTCTGGATGAAAGAGGACAAGGCAAGACATTGCTGGACGTAAAACGGATGTTTGAAGACTTGAGCAGAGGGGGGTGTTTTTTTACAGAAGCATTCGAGGCACACATGGGAATATCGGTACCCTACTATGAAACCCACTTCTTCCAGCTAATCACCGATTATTTGGGCAATGGCCGTTTGGCACATAGCTCCATCGAATAATGTGCAGATATGATCATTTGTCTTCTTAACTCATCCCGTTTCAACAGGATTCCATCCAAAAAATCCCTTGCTTTTTTCCTCCGTATTGGTTTATTTGAATCGAGATACCGAAACATCCTTCGCTCCTCGTGTTTTGAGAATGGAGGCACGATGTCCCATTTTTTCCCGATGAAAAGAAGCGACCGGGGATACCTCATCTCTATTTTGATCTTTGCTTTCGTCGCCTTCCTGCCCTGGTCGCATCGTATCCGTTTCTCCGGCATGGCCCTGTTTGGCTGGCTGATGGCTGCTCTGATGGTATTCTCTCCCGCCATCGCCCTCTTTCAATTCCTTCTCAGTCGAAACCGTAAGACTAAATAGGATCGTCGGCGTGACCATCGAACACATATTGGTTCTGACCTATCTTGTCGGATGCATCGGTATAGGCATACTCGCCTCTCGCAAAGTGCTCGTATCCCGTGAAGAGTACTGGGTTGCAGGTCGACGAATCGGCACGTTCGTCAACGCCATGGCCATCATGGCGGCCCTGGCCAGCGGCGGGTCCATCATCGGTGTGATGGGGCTGGCCTACGGACGGGGCATCCCCTACACGCTGGCCCTGTTCGCCGGAGCGGTCGTAGGATTTCCCCTGGCTTCCATCCTCATCGCAAAACCCTTACGCAATTTCGGTAAATTCACGATTACCGATTTTCTCGCCGACCGCTATCCCCACCCTATCGTCCGATATGCCGTGCCCTCGATCATCGTGGTTAGCTTTACGGTCTACATCGTCGCCCAGATGAAGGCTGCCGGGATCACGGCAAACGCCTTGCTGGGCATTCCATATAATCAAGCCGTCACACTGGCAACGGTAGTATTCATCGTGTATGTCTCCATCGGCGGCATGGTGGCCATCACATGGACAGACGTCGTTCAGGGCGTGCTGATGTTGCTGGTTGTCCTGGGCACGGCCGTTGCGTTGATGTTTCAATTCGGCACACCAACCACACTCATCGGTGAAGCCGCACGACGCGCACCCGAGATCGGCCAGGTCGTCCACATGCCCCTGGCCAGTTACCTGGGATCGTTCGTCATCTGGGCAGCAGCCATATCCGTCATTCCCCACATCGTCATGCGTGTATTCACGGCCAAGGACGCCCGGGGTGCACGCCTCTCCCTGAATGTAGCCATGATCATCTACAGCATCATGATCCTGGGAGCCGTACTGGTCATCGTTCCCTACGGAAAGACGGCCTTCCCCGATTTAACGGATGCCGATCAGATTTTTCTCAGAGTGATCCAGCGGGAATTCCCGCCTCTCATTCGCGGCCTGGCCGTGGCTGCCGTCTTGGCAGCGGTCATGTCTACCACAGATGCCCTTTTGCTGGCCTGCAGTTCGGCCATCTCCCACGACCTGCTGGGCCATGTGATTGAAAAAAAGTTCAGCCCAAAGACCGGCAGCCGTATCACAGTCGGCATGACCTGGGTGATCGGCCTTGTGGCCATGATTCTGGCCTATTCACCACCAAAACTCATCACAGAATTCTACTCGGCGGCTATCGGTCTGTTGAGTGCGGCCCTCTTCGTGCCCACCATCGCCGGCATCTGGTGGAAGAAAGCCAACCTCTCAGGGGGAATTGCTTCACTCGTCATCGGGGCCGGGGTGTATCTGGCCGTCCAGTTCACGCCGGGGACACCTCCCCTGTCGGCCATTCTATTCGCCCTGCCGGCCAGTGCCGTAGCCATGGCCATATTCGGTGCCATCGGCAGGCCCAACGCACCGGAGATGGTAGAGAAAATGGCCCACCTTCACTCGTCCTAAGGCCATCCGCACATGCGTGACTGAACCGTGCGTTCGTCTTGCTTCGATCGGCCATCCCTATTTTTTAGGAAACCGACTATGGTGGACAAATTTTTATATTTTGGAGAGAAACGGAAACGACAAGCTCTTTCGATGAAGAGACCCTGCGTAAAGAATGATACGTTTCTATAAAATCCTGAATCAATAAAAGTAAAGGAGGGTATGATGGAAGGAATGAATCGTAGACATTTCATCTCAATGAATATGGCGTCGCTCCTGGGTCTGCCTTTGGGATTCTCCCTCTTAAACGGCTGTTCGAAGCCAGGGGGAGAATCGGCAGAAACAGAAGGTGCGGCCCAGGAGGTCAAAACCGGAGGCATCCGTATGGTAACTGTGGAGGACAAGTACAAGGTGTGGACAAAACGCATCGGAAAAGGCCCGATAAAAATGCTCGCTCTTCACGGTGGGCCGGGAGCTACCCACGAGTACTTCGAATGTTTCGAGAGCTTCCTGCCCCAGCACGGCATAGAGTTCTACTACTACGACCAGCTCGACTCGTACTATTCCGACCAGCCCGGCGATACCAGCCTGTGGACGGTGGAGCGGTACCGCGATGAAGTCGAACAGGTTCGAAAAGCCCTGGGCCTGGACAACTATTTCCTGTACGGCAATTCCTGGGGGGGCATGCTCACCATCGAGTACGCGCTGAAATACCAGAAGCATGTGAAGGGCATCGTCATTTCCAACATGACGGCCAGCATCGACTCGTACGTCAAGTACATCAACGAACTCAGGAACAAGCTGCCCGCCGAGACCATCCGCAGGATGGAAGCCTTCGAGGCCAGGGGCGAGTACGATGCCCCCGAATACCAGGAGATCATGTTTCAGGACATCTACACCCAGCACATGTGCCGCGTGCTGCCCTGGCCGGAACCCGTGGACCGCACGTTCCGGCATATGAACGCCAAGATCTACGGTTACATGCAGGGCCCCAACGAGTTCATCGTCAACGGAACGTTCAAGGATTGGGACCGCTGGGATGACCTTCACAAAATCACCGTTCCAACGCTGCTTATGGTTGGCAGGCACGATACCATGAGTGTGGAAGACATCGAAGAAATGGGCCGGCGTATCCCCAACGCCCGTGTCGTCATCTGTGAGAACGGAAGCCACCTGTCGATGTGGGATGACCAGAAGACCTATTTCCCGGCCCTCATCCAGTTCCTCGAGGATGTTGAGAAAGGAAGGTTTACTTAAATCGAATTATCGACAATCCCATCTCGTTTAGAGATGGGATTATTTTATCTGTATCCCAAATGTTATGGATTTTGACTGTACGCCTCGTAGTGTCTTCGAAGATGAATACGGGTGATTATAATACGATGGTGAATCGGGAATCCCAGGGAGGACAATGATAAAAACATCGGGATGCTCTTTTGGCAGCGTTTGCGATTCCTGAACACGCACACGAAGGCTACTTGTGCACGCGCTTTAAAAATTCTTCGACTTCAGGAATGCCGCCCTGGTAGACCAGGTATCCGTTATACGGCTCCCGCTCGGTGATCTCACCGTTGATGGGTGTCAGCATCAGCCGTTTTACTTCCTCCAGGTCGTCGGTCTGGCCCAGTGCCCAACCCAGCTTCACATAAGCCACTTCGGGCAGCATGTTCTCGGTAGGGATGATGCCCTTGGCCATCAGGTCCCGGCCTGTATCGTAGACGAACATGTGAACATATCCCCATAAGGTCTGTACCGTCATGTAGATGGCCACACCCTTCTTCACGGCCCGCTCGATGGCCGGGTACACGGGCTTATTCACATGCCCCAGTCCCGTCCCTGCAATCACGATGCCCCGGTACCCCTTTTCCACGATGGCATCGATGATATCGGGCAGCATGTTGGGATAGTAATACAGCAGCGTCACTTTCTCTTCGAAATAGGGATAGATGTTCACATTCCGGTCGCTGCGCCGCTTGTTGTAATCGTGCCGCAGCGGTTTGATCTCGTCCCTCTCCACCATGGCCAGGGGAATATCCCCGATAGTACGGAACGTCGAACGATAGGACGAGTGCATTTTCCGCACCCGGGTTCCGCGGTGGAGCAGGGCGTATTCATCGGATGTGGGGCCGAACATGCAGACCATCACTTCGGCGATGTCGGATTTTGCCGCCGCCGTCGTGGCATGAATCAGATTGAGGGCCGCATCGGACGAGGGCCGGTCCGATGAGCGCTGAGAGCCCACCATCACGATGGGTACGGGAGAATTCTGCACCATAAATGCCAGGGCGCCCGCCGTGTGGTGCATCGTATCCGTGCCGTGACCGATGACAATGCCGTCGATGCCATCTTCAATCTCCGTGCCGATGGCTTTTGCCAGGGCGATGTACTGCTCCGGCCCCATATTCTCGCTGAACACGGCGAAGAGTTTCTCCGTCGTCAGGTTGCAGATATCGGCCAGTTCCGGGACGGCACCGTACAGCTCGCCCGGGGAGAAGGCGGGGATGACGGCACCCGTCCGGTAATCCAGACGGGAGGCAATCGTTCCCCCCGTGCCCAGAAGCTTGACATTCGGCTTATCGGGCGTTGTAGGGAACTCTTTCTCCGGTATTTTATAGTGGGCTTCCTTATAGCCCATCTCCTTCATGTCGGCAATCGTCCGCACGTCGATACCCACGTTATAACCGGTAGCCAGCTTCAGGACGATATGAAGATCATCGTCATTCTCCGAACGAGGGAGGATGATGCCCCGGAAATCACCGCGGGTGGTCTTGATCTCGGCATCACTCCACACCCGCACGCCGAAACTATCCAGAATGTCGCGTCCCCGGCCTTTATACCCCTTCAACGGATCGCTCATGCCAGACCTCCATCCACGGCACGGCGCAGTGTTCTCAAGTCCATGTTTCCCAGGGCCAGCGGCCGGAGCTGACCCATGATCCAGGCGATCTCTGCCTTCGGATGCTTGGACGTCCTGATTTCGGCATACCGCTTTTTCAGGTCGGGGATGCGGGCCAGGATTTCTTTCTCCTCCGCAGGCCGGTAATCCGACTCGTTGAGGATGCGCTCCATGTCTTTTTCAGGATGACGAACCAACGCGGGCAGTAATGTTTTCAAAATGTCGCGGTCAAGCCCTTGTTCCCGAACAAACGTAAACAGTGCAACGAGCCTGTCATCGGATATGCGATGATTCCACCCGTTTTGTCCTTCTATGTGCCTCAATGTCTGACCCAGCAGAATGCCCACAAAGCGGGGGTCTGCGTCGAACTGAGCGACAATTTCTTCCAAGACCGGATACAGATTTCTTCTTAGGATATAGGCATGCGTATGGGGTGGTATTTCCCACGATTCCATCTGTTTGATCCGGTCGGCCACCTCCGTCGGCAGATTCCGGCGCGCCGATTCGATCATGGCATCCTCGATGGGAATCGGGGCCGAGTCCGTATCCGGGTACATGCGGTCGGGCCCGGGAAGCACGCGTTCAAACCGGGTGGTTCCATCAGGACGAGCCTGTCGTGTCTCGTTGGGCACACCCATAAAGGCCAAACGGCACCTTTCATCGATGGTATCCAGCGCCGTCTGTATGTCCCCTTCGGGACCCCAGAAGATGATCTGGGCGTTATCATCATCGCGATTCTTGGACTGGAACGAACGCTGGACCAAAGCACGATCCTCCGGATTGATGTCGATTTCCAGCACTTCGGAGTGCGTCATGTTGGGCCTTTCCAGACAGGCGATGACTTTTAAGCGGCCGCTGATTTCATCGGCAAACACGTGACCCGGCTGAGTAAAGAACGACAGGAGGCCACGGAACGCCGGCAGATCGACGGCCACGATGCGATACCCCTTTTCACGGCATTCTTTCAACCAAGGCGTCTTCACGTCATCGGTGATATCGGCCGATTCCATCTTCCAATCCTGAGGATCCTCGACGCGCTGGTTTAATACCTTTTTTATCTCCAACAGGGCTTTCTGGCGGAATGCCTCGTTATGTGTCAGCTCGGGAATCCACTTGATGTGGGCCACGCCTTTTATCTCTACCCGTGTTCCGCCGGTAATGCTGACATTCACATCCTGGCGCGCAGCACCCATGCCCGTGTTCATCTTCCCCGTACTGCGTGTCAGGAACCGGAGATACTGACCGGCCTCGGCTGCCTCGTCGGGTGTGGTCATGTCGGGATAGGTAACCGTCTCGATGAGGGGCATGCCCAGCCTGTCGGTGGTGTATACCCGCTCGTGTCCGACATCCGACACCTCTCGGCAGGCATCTTCCTCCAGGCTCATCTGGATGATGCGCACCTTCTTGTGCTTCAAGGGTATCTCTCCCTCGATACCCACGATGGCCGTGCGCTGAAAGCCCGTGGGGATGCTTCCGTCCAGGTACTGCTTGCGCGTGATGTGGAGTTCACCGACGATGCTGCACCGAAGCAGGAGGGCCACTTCCATGGCGATATTCAGGGCTTGGCGGTTGACTCGGAAAGGCGGCGTATCGTCAAAATCGTACGTGCATGCGGTCTCGTCTTTTATGCGATAGTAGATATTCTTCCGTGTCTTGAATTCCATCAAGGCTGTGCCGTCGTATTCCCCCAGCTCGCTCAGGGTGGGACGCATATGCCTGATCAATTCCGCATCGTACTCCCCGTCTTTCTGATAAATTCCAGCAGGACATCGGCAGAAGAGTTTCTTTTCTGTCTTCAGTTGCTGATGAATCTCGAGACCGCAGCGGAATCCCAGTTCTGAGTAGAGTGTGTCTCCGGCCTCCTTCCGGGCCACATAACCCACAAGCTTTTTCGTCTCTTCGTAATTCCTGGTAGGATCAACAGGATTCGTCATGCCATCCATCCTCCTCGATACAGAGAAAACAATATAAACCCTACAGCCCATATTGTCAAGCCGTAACGGTTGCCAATTGACTTTTTCATCTGTTTTGACTAATTTGTACGGTGCACGATGATAACGGGAGGTTACCCCGGGAAAATACCGGACATGGGCCGGATCAAATTGTACTTTCGGGCGGACTCTGGGAGGGACGTTTGCTGGTGTTCGATGCACTCGCATCCACCAACAAGTGGGCCCTGAGCCATCTGGGGACATGCCAACACGGGGACGTGGTCTGGGCGGTCAGACAAACGCACGGCCGGGGGCGACTCGATAGACCCTGGCTTTCCCCCGACGACCGGGGACTCACCCTTTCCATCGTTATCATCCATCCCCATCAGGAGATGATACCCGTTCTCGGTCAGGCAGTCGCTCTGGCCGTTGTGAACACGCTCCATCGTTTCGGTATAAGTGGAGAATTAAAATGGCCCAACGACATTCTGGTTGGCGGCAAGAAGATCGCCGGTGTTCTTGCCGAGGTCGATTTCGACCGAAACGCGGTGGTCCTGGGCATCGGCCTGAACGTGAATCTGAACCGGGATGATCTCGCGTCAGTCTCTTTTAATCATCCCACAACGTCTATGAGACTGGAGAAGGGCGCACGCTTGGCCATGGATGACGTCAGAGACTGCCTGACCCGCGAAGTCGAAAAAACCTTGGATGAAGCCGCCCGAAGCGGCGTGCCCTATATCATCGACCAGTGGGCGAAATACGACTGGCTACAGGGCCATCCGGTCCGGGTCTGCTGCTTGGAAGAGACGTTCTGCGGAGAGTGCTTGGGCTTGGACGGACGGGGACGGCTTCGGGTCATCGATGACAAGGGTCGTGAGATCACGTTCTGGGCCGGAGATGTTGAAAGGATCGAATCGACATCGCATTAGTATTAGTGTAAACAAAAACGCACGGTACTCGTCTAATAGGTTGTAGAGAGCGTTTGTATGGGTCAACGCGACGAAAAATGGGTAAGGCAAGCGCAGAAAGGATCGAAAAAAGCTTTTGACAAACTCGTTCGAAAATACGCGCCCCTCATTTTTCGTCTTCTGTATGATATGATTCGACGGTATGAAGATGCCCAGGACCTGACTCAGGAAACGTTCCTGCGGGCTTACGTGAACATCGGGCAGTACAGAGGTGACGCAAAGTTTGCAACGTGGCTCTACCGGATCGCATACAACATAGGAATTGATTTTAAACGAAGAAAGAGTAAAATGTTCGATGTCGAATTCACATCTCAGGAGCAGAAACTGGCCCTGCAGGGTTTCGACGGAAGCAAACTTCCAGGGTACACGGGAGAGGGAGAAGCCATCGAAGCCGCCCTCCAAAAACTGACCCATCCCCAAAGGATGGCTGTGGTATTGAATTACTACCATGGTCTTCGCATGCGGGAGATCGGAGACATTTTGGGTTGCTCCGAGGCGACCGTACGAACGCACCTGTTCCGAGCCCTTCGCCGGTTGAGGAGAGAGCTTAAAAATTATTCACCAAGGGTGTAATCATGGCCTGTAAACAAAGGGAAAATGTCGTATCGTTTGTGTTGGGAGAGCTTTCGCATCAGAACAGCGAGCAGTTCCACGAACACGTGAAACATTGCCCTGAATGCCGTCAACTTCTCGAGGAGTTCGAGGAAACAGGGAAGATCCTCGCAAGCCGAACACTGCCCGGCGCACCAGACGGGCTGGTTGGCGACTGCCTTCTGAGAATTCGAAAGGCAGGACGAGACCGGAAAGCCCCCAAGGTCGAGAGGTTTTTTCTTCCCCGACTCCGACCCGGATTGCAATGGGCCGTCATCATTGTGGTGTTCTTCATGGGACTGGGATTGGGCAAGCTCCTGTTTCAACCTCCCGCATGGCTGGAGCGATACGGAAGGCTGGCCCAGAATCGAGCGGCGTTTCTCCCCATCGACGATAATCGAGCCATGCGCAGTTATCTGCTGAGCGTTGAAATGCTTCTTCTCGACTTATCCAACATGGACGATCCCGCCCTGTTGGATGATGATGAGTGGGAAACGGAAATACAGATCACCCAAGAGATGCTCCAGAGGACCCGTCAGATCAAGAACCGTTTGGGGGACGGAGACCGCCGGCTCTATCAACTCGTCGCAGAAATCGAATGGGTCTTGGAAGATGTGCTGGGTACGACGAATCTCGACGTGGCCGGTCTGCCACCTGACGTGCGTCGAGCCATCGACGATCAACAACTGCTGACAAAGATACACGAGTATATTTCGTAAACGCAGACCGAAGGCCAAAGGAGACAGGATCGGTTATGGACAAAAACAGCCGACAAAAGAAGATAGGGAGAGTGACGAACAGCACTGTCCTTATCGGAATTATCCTGCTGATCTCTGTCTCTATTCCCCGGGCATACGCTCAGGATGCCGAGATTCATAGAAAAGGGAAAAAATACATCCGTGAGCGGAAATGGGAAAAAGCCATCGAAACCTACGACAGGCTCGTGAACGAATACCCGCACAGTCTGTACCGTGACGACGCCCAATTCTGGGTCGCCTTCTGCTGGGAGCAGATACAGGGACAGGAAAAAATAGCATTCGAGGAATACCAACGAGTCATCAACAGCCACCCTCACAGTCCCTGGGTCGACGATGCCATCATCCATCAAGTCTCCCTTGCCAAAAAATTGGCACAGCGGGGAGAAGAACGATACCGGACGTTTCTTGTAGAGAAATTGGATGATGATAAACCGATCCGCTCTCAGGCAGCGCTGGCACTGGGGGAACTCAGGGATCCCGGCGTTCTGACGATACTCGAAGAGATGGCCAAGGGCGAAGACGAAGAATCGGCACGACGCGCCATGGATGTCCTGGAAGGATACACGACGACATTGGAAGAGACCGTCGAAAAAGAAATGGGGGCGGTGGAGGAGACTGAAGACACCCTGGAGAGTTCCGATAAGGAAGCGACTTCAGGCATCTTCTATGAAAAATTAGGTGCATCCGAGGCCGACTGGACAGAGGAAAGACTGTTTTTAAACGGGCTGTACCATATCGTATCCCAAGAAGAACTGATCTTCTTTCTCTCCCTGGAGAACGAATGGGACAGGAAAGAATGGTGGCGAAAACATTGGGCAGCCCACGATCCGACCCCGACGACTCCAGAAAACGAGGCTGAAGAAGAGTTCAAACGCCGGGTTCTGTACGCACGGAAACATTTCGGCAAAGAGTGGGATTCGACGGAAGAATACTACCCGCCCTGGGACAGCCGTGGAGAACTCTACATCAAATTTGGCAGCCCCGACCGCCGGGAGGAAGCCGAAAACGACTGGGAAATATGGACCTACTACCAGCATAAAATAAATTTCCTCGTTTCCAATCATCTTTCCAACAGGAACGGGAAGGGCCTGCATCTGGGCACGGTCTCCCGGTACTTATACCGCAACAACATCCGCAGGTCACGGAGCCGATTTCTCCAGAGGCCCATCTTCATGTACATCAATCCGGCCACAAAAACAGTGAAAAAAATCGAGGGGTTCAGCTTGCGCATCACATCCACCAGCCGTACTGGATCGACATACCGTATCCGGTTTACGTATCAATTCCCTACGACGAACCTCCGGTTGAGACCAGAAAAAAATCGATACGAGGGCGGCTACCGTTATCGGTGGATTGTACTGGACGAAGACTACCGCACGATCCTATCCTCAGACGCCATCGAGGAACTCATGTATCAGGACCAAGAGAAACGAAACCAAAGTACGGTCATGGGCAACTTTCATGTTACCCTGGTTCCCGGCTCTTATACACTGGCCATGAGAATCGAGGACACACGCTCCAACACATTGGGCATCTACAGGAAAAAATTTACGATTCAGGCGAAGGGCGAGATCGAAGAGCCGGCCAAAGATGAACAAATCCCGGATACATTACCATGAGGAATGGTTAAATAATATGCAACGAAAGGGCAATCATTTGCGTTTAAACAATAAAATGACCTCATATATCGTTATATCCGAAAGGAGGCGATACATATGAAATGGATGAAAAGAGCAATCCTGGCGGGATCACTGGTATTTATCTTCATGCTCACGGGCTGTTACACCGTGGTCTCGATTCCCGGGAGATCGGTCTACCGAACGGAAACTGATGAATACATCATCGAGGAAGAAGACTACGAGGATGTGATCGACGAGTACGACGAGGATGCTTCCGTTGTCGTCCACGAACATTACTACTACGGTGATCCCTGGGGCATGTATGTCGGGTTCGATCCGTACTGGTCTTCACCCTACTGGTGGTATTACCGCTCCTATGGATGGGCCACCTATTACGATCCCTGGTACTGGTGGGATCCCTGGCCTTACGGGTACGGTCGGTATCGTGCCTTTCCGTATTATTCGGGTTATTACGGAGGGTACTACGATCCGTACTGGGCGTATTATTCCGGCTATTATTCTCCGGAACCCGCCAAGCGCCGCCCGTTTGAGCGCAGGGTGGCTTACAGCGAGGATGGTCATGCTCCGCCTGCCGTTCCGTTGGGCGAACCGAGAGGCGCCGGAGTGCGTAAGGACACTCCCGCTACTCCCGCAACTCCCACAACAACCGGTGCTGCCGATACAGGAAGCCGTCCTACGACGCAACGGGTTAAGTCATCGACATCGGGCTCGGGAGGAGACAGAACGACTCCTCAGACGCCCACGCGTACCGGTGTGAGCCGCAGCCCGACCCGAAGGTCGAGTTCTTCGCCGTCCTCTGTGCGTACACCTTCGACACGAAGATCAAGTTCTACCGGTCGTACGAAAAGAAGCTCTTCGTCAGGTCGTAAGTCGTCCATCCAATCCAGCGGTAGCCGGGGTTCCTCGTCGGCAGGACGGAGTTCCGGATCATCGTCCAGTGGTAGCTCTGGCGGTTCCCGGTCCGGCTCACGGTCCAGCAGTGGCGGAAAGAGCCGAAGCAGTGGCCGAAGAGGGAGATAACCGCGCGGATCAAACGGCTGAGTGGGAAAATACCCGAATCGTCCTCAGCAGAGAGACGCGTCGCATGCATGAAAAATACTCTGGTTGGTTGATGTTATCAAGGTGGAGGATTACATGAAAGCACATTCTGTTTTATGGGGAATCCTATTTGTGATCATTACAGCTGGGATTGTACAAGCCCAGGACGATCCATCTGTCGACGTCCCGTATGTATGGGGCCACTCCTGGGGTGTGGGAGCCCGTGCTGCCGGTATGGGCGGTGCATACACAGCCGTTGCCGATGATTATGCAGCGATATTTTACAACCCGGCGGGTCTGGGCCAGCAGAAGCGATTGGAAATATCCGCCACTATATCCTATCTGGGTATCACGGAGCGGGCGACATTTTTGGACGTAGAGAGCGACGTGAGCTCCAGCTACACCAAGATGAACGCGCTGGGCATAAGCGTACCCGTGCCCACCCAGCGGGGCAGCCTGGTCCTGGGATTCGGCTACCATCAGGTCAGAGACTTTGAGCGTTATTTCATAGCCGATCGTTTCCTGTCCACGCCCTACGATTCCACGACATGGGAACATCACAGTATGATCGAAGGAGGGCTGAACGTGACCTCTCTGGGAGGATCGATGGAGATGGCGCCCGGTCTGTTCGTCGGGGGCAGCGTTAATTTCTGGACGGGTAAATTAGATGACTCGTGGAAATTCCAGGAAATCGATGAGCCGTATAATCTCTGGACAATCTATGATACGACATCCACAGAAACCATACGGACAGAGTTCAGCGGTGCCAACGTCACGCTGGCCATGCTCTACCGAGCGAACAAGATGTTCCGATTGGGAGCCACCATCCAGACGCCCGTAACCCTGACGGCAAACGAAGAATGGGAATATTACGACATTAAAACATGGGACTGGGACACTCCATGGGCAGATTCAGCAGAGGTGGCCACCGAATCCGGCAGGACCGATTATAAAATCCGATCTCCGTGGGTGTACCGTCTGGGAGGATCGTTGAACATGGGCCCCCTGCTCGTATCGGGTGACGTGGAATTCTACAACTACGGTCAGATCAGCTATCGAACGGACCCCCCGATTGCAGGGACAACACGATACGATGCCAACATAGAGATTCGAGAAAAACTACGAAACGTATTAAACTGGAGCGTCGGCGGCGAACTCACGATTCCGGGAACCGATGTAAAACTCAGGGGCGGATATGCGACGTATCCCTCCCCATGGAAAGAAAATACCGACATTCAGGATCGCAAAGTCATCTCCCTCGGAGCGGGGTACACGTTCAACAAACAATTCATGCTGGACGTGGCCTACGCGTTCACGTCGTGGGATCGAACGGATTATTATGTGGCCAACAGCTATGATAACGATGAATACCGGATAAACCCAAAATATGTTGAAGATGGAAAATGCGAGACGTATAAAGTTCTGGTGTCCCTCTCGTATCGTATGTGAGGCAGATAAAATACCATCCCTGCCGACGGGCAGGACAATAGATATAATAAGGACCTAAAAAAGGAAACCCTATCCTTTATTTGAGGATAGGGTTTTTCATATCGTTTCGCGGATGTTATCCCCCCAGGCGAACACATCGGAAGGAAAAAATTAACCGGAGCGAACACCTGAGGGTCGATCCACACCCGATCATGTCCCCTCGATCCAAAACTCCCATCCGCAGTAATGGTCCTCCGGATGCGCATCGGGCGGACAAACGAGGCACCGTGTCTTGATGCGCGAATCGATCTCTGCAGCAAATGTGGTGTACTCCACAACGCCCACGGATTTGCACGGAAAGTCGGGCAAGCCCCTGCGCTTCCGTGCACTCTGCACCCGGCAGTCCCTCATGTAAAACTGGAATCGGCCGTCCTCCATAGTGCTGTATTGTTTGTTCAAGACGGCATACAGACGGTAATCCAGTGCCGTTCGCAGGGCTTCCAATCCTCCGTCATCGGGGAGGTTCAGGAATTGTTTGATGCGTCTCGCCTCAATGGGCGAGAACCGGCTCCAGGCCACGGCATCCAGCTCGATGGCATGGTCGATGCCATGCACCTTCTCCACGGCCTGAAACCATAACCCGTCGTGGGCCAGCCAGTTCTTGGCGAAATTCGTTGCGAGCTCCAGCAGCTTTTCCTTCGATAGGTCTTCTATAGGTGCCATACCATATCCTTCTCTTTTTCGTAAACAATCTCCTAATGAATTTTCGATACCATCACCCTTCTATTCCGATCGCGATGGGATTACTCAAAATGTTTGTTCGTCATTCGTTTAGATGACGGGGCGCTCCTACTCTTTCTCAAAGACAACCTTTCCGTCGACAATCGTCATGTCCACTTCCATATTCAGGATGTCTCTGGGATCGATTTCCAGCAGGTTCCGGTCGCATACGGTGATGTCGGCCAGCTTGCCTTTCTTGATAGAACCGCGAATGTTGTCCTCGAAAGCGGCGTATGCATTGTTGGAGGTGTAAGCCTTCAGGGCTTCGTGCACGGAAATCTTCTGTTCTGGGAACCAGCCGCCTTCGGGCGTATGGTTCAGCGTGGTCCGATTCACGGCTGCATGGATCAGGTATTTGGGATGCATGTGATACTCGGCAGCCGAGGTCCCGGGCCAGTCGGACCCAAAGGAGAGAATGGCCCCGTTGTCCAGCAGGGACTTGAAGGCATAAGCACCCTTGCACCGCTCATGTCCGATACGTTCCTCCATCCAGCGCATGTCGTCGGAGAGGTGGTACGGATTCACCTCGGCGATGACGTTCAGGGCCTTGAACCTCGGGAAATCCTGGGGCCGGATGACCTGAGCATGAATGACCCGGAATCCCCTGAGGTCCTTGCCCAGGTCTTTCATCAGCCGCTCGTACGTATCCAGCATCAGGGCAACTCCCTTGGTGCCGATGGCATGCACATTGGATACGAATCCCGCATCGTACCCCACCTTGATGAGCTCGTACATCTTGTCCATGTTGCCCGTCTGGTAATCGGGATCGTCACTGGTATGACGCCGGTAGTGACCGTAGTTGTCGGGCTGATCGTCATAAGGTTCGAAGAAGAGCGCCCCGTGGGTGCCCATGATGCCGTCGATGTATCCTTTAAGCGCACCGTACCGCAGCCAGCGATCGGACTTTTGGGTCTTGGGATGGTGTCCGACTCGATGCCCCTTCTCCTTCATCTCTGCCCCGCGGGAGAGGTCGGGCCGAAGCCATACGCGGCATGTGAGCTCGCCGTTCTCCTGGAGTTCGATGAACCGCTCTGTTTGATCGGGTCGGGCGATATCCTGAACTTCCACAATACCGGCCTCCCGGAGAGCTTTCAGCGCGGCCCGATTTTCGTTCAACAGGCGTTCGTGGGACTTTTCCTTCACCACGGCACGGATTTTCTCCAATGCCGGCGAATCTCGATAGATGAGTCCCGTGGGACGTCTGCGCCAATCCAGTTTCATGCCTTCGAGTCTGTCGCCGTCGAGACCCGCTACTCGGAGGGCTGCCGTGTTGGCCAGATAAAACTCGCGGTCGTAGCTGTTCAGAAGACACGGGTTGTTCGCGGTGATGTCGTCGATGGTCCAGCGGTCGGGTTCCCAGCGTTTCCTGCTCTTGGCACCGGCCTTATCGGCTCCCAGAGCCCATGCCTCGTAGGCTCCCCACAGACCGCCGGTGATCCACTCGCCGTCGTCGAGAATGTCCACAACGCGCCGCATCTCTTTCTTCAGGCCTTCGTCGTTGGCCACGGCCATTAAGTTGGCATCGTTGATGAGTCCTCCCGCGTTGTTGAAATGGACATGCCCGTCTATGAATCCCGGTACCACGAATTTTCCTTCCAGGTCGATGACCCGTGTGTTGGGCCCTCGATACGCTTCGATATCCGCTCCCTCATCCAGGACGGCCGCGATCTTGTTCCCGGTAATCACCACGGCCGAGGCCCAGGGCTGGTCGGCTTCCATCGTATAAACCTCCGCATTCGTCAGGATGATGTCCGCCGGAGGCCTGGAACATGCAGCCATTATGATCAGGCATGCCATGAACAGCAAGGCACATATTCGCATTCTCATCGTACTTCCTCCTTACTAACTAGGATTTTATATAGGGTCTATATAAGCAATCGGGATTCTGCGATTCCTAAAAACATCGGACTCACGTGGTGCCCCCGTGTTTCTTCAAATACGCCCTCCACGTGATGGCCCACTTTTCCGGGTCGTCCATCCAGCTCTCATCCATCTTGTGGATCACGCTGCTATGGGGTGCGGTCTTGACCTTTTCCGGATCGTTGTACGCCTCGTGTACGACCTGCCGCAGACCGTCCAGGTATTCATCCAGTTCGGCCTTGGAGTAGGATTCGGTGGGCTCGATGGTGAACGGCTCCGGCACGATGAACGGATGGTGGCTGGACCACAGATGGAAGCCGAAGTCCGCCATTCTCAGCGTCACATCGTGTGTCGTGACACCCGTCTCTTGGGTCAGCTTTTCCCATGTGTACCGAACTTGCTCGATGCGATACTTTCCGGCCGAGAATGGACTGGCCGCGCCGCGAATCTCACAGATTTTCTTCAGCAGGTAGTTGTTGTTCAACACAGCGATGCGCGCCACTTCCTTCAACCCTTCCTCACCCAGACTCATGATCCATGCATAAGCCTTTAAAATCACGGGGAAAACACCGTAGAATCCCCGGGTCTTGCCGATGGTATTGGGAAGGTTGTAATTCAGGGAATACGTGGTGCCATCATAGTCGACGATGGGCACGGGCAGGAAATCAACGAGTTCCTCGGTCACGCCCAGAGCTCCGGAGGCCGGCCCGCCACACCCGTGGGGAGCCGAGAAAGACTTGTGCAGATTAAAGAAACACATGTCAAAATTCGCCTCCTTGGCCCGCGTGATACCGAAAATCCCGTTGACATTGGCCTGATCGTATCCGCAGAGTCCGCCGGCGTCATGAACGCATTTCGTGAATTCGACGATCTTGGGATTGAAGATTCCCGTGTCCTCAGGATTCGTGATGAAGAGTCCGGCCGTTCGGTCCGACACGGCCTTCTTCAACGAATCGAGCGAGACGAGACCGTCTTCCTCCTGGTACAGGGTGATGACCTTGTATCCCTTCACGGCGGCCGCCGCCGCATCGGATGGATGGGAAAAAATCGTCGTGATGATCTCGTCGCGCTGGTCTGCCTCACCCCGAACCTCGTGATATTTCTGGACGATGGACGCCATGTTGAGGATGGCCGCAGACCCCGAACTGGGCTGCAGGGAAAAACGAGCCAGGCCGGAAATTTCCCGGAGGAATGTATCCAGCTTATACATGATCTCCAGCGCACCCTGTACCGTGCTCTCATCCTGCAAAGGGTGTATCTCCGACGCGCCGGGCATCGCGGCCAGAACCTCGTTGATCTTCGGGTTGTATTTAATCGTGCACGTTCCCTGGCCGATATCGACATTCAGATCGGCCCCCAGGTTCTGCTGGGAGAGCCTCAGAAAGTGTTTGAGCACCCGCATCTGGCCGATCTCGGGCAGCGCCGGGGGTGTCTCGCGTATCATATTCCCGGGCAGGGCCGACACGCCGTCGCCCACGGCTGCCTCTACCTCAGGCTCCACATCGGGTACGAGGACGCCTCGTTCCCCCTCGTTGGTCAGCTGGAAGATGATCTCCTCATCCCATTTTGCCTGGTGAAATTTTCGCACGTTCGATGTATGCTCAGACATACGGATCGTCCTTTCATGGAATCTATGTTAAACAGTCTTTCAGTGCCTTTACGAGCCGGTCGATGTCTTCCTGCGTATGAACTTCCGTGATGCAGTACAGCGCGCAGTTATCCAGGTCCGGAAATTCTTTCGAGAGATCCCTGCCACCGAAGATCCCCTTCTCCAACAGGCCGGCGTGGATGGCATCGATTGTTTTTCCTGTTTCTGAAAAATCCACGACGAATTCTTTGAAATGTGAGGACGCAAAACGTGGCGCCTTTACGCCCGGTATTTGTGACAGCTTCTTCATGGCATACTGGGATTTCTGGAGGATGTGCCGGCCCAACTCCTGCATGCCCCTGGGGCCCATCAAGGAAAGGTACACCGCCGCGGTGATGCCCCACAGGGCAGCCGCCGTACCCACGAATTCCTTCCCCTTTTCCCGGACACCGAACGACGTGCGGTCGTATGCCACATCGCTGAAACCCCACTCGCCCTCCACCTCCGTTCTACATACGCCGAACAGCCTGGAGGGAAACTCCATCACGTAGGTCTCCTCATCTCGCGTGGCGATGAACCCGGCCAGATTACCCCCGTAACCCATGTGAACTCCCAGGCCCTGAATGTCCCCGACAACGATATCTGCCCCGTATTGACTGGGTGGTTTGATCACGCCCAGGGAGACCGGATCGACGCCAACCACGCTCAGCGCGCCCTGCTCGTGTACGATGTCCGCGATGGCCTGCCCCTGATGCTCTATGAATCCCAGATACGAGGGATTCTCGAAATAAACACCCGCTACCTCTTGCGACATCTTTGCCCGAAGGTCTTCCAAATCCATCAATCCCGACCCGGCATCATGCTTCACAAGGGTGACCTGGACAACGGGATGACAGTAATTGTGAATGGCCGCCATCCTGTCAGGAGACACGGTATCGGACACAAGTACATGCCCCCGACCTGTGATGCGTTCGGCCATACGCAGCGCCGTGCTGGCTGCCTGGCACCAGTCATACGTGGGTACGTTCACGACATCCATGTCGAGCAGTTCACCCATCAGACTCTCGTACTCGAAGAGCGCCTGGAATCGTCCATGATCTTCATACGGCTCGCCTGCATACGCGGTCAAGAATTCGGATCGGCTGTTGATCTCATCACATACGGCAGGTACATAATGCTGATAACAACCGCCACCCAAAAAACTCAGGTTTTCCCGACACGTGCGGTTTTTGGCGAGGATGGTTTCCACGTGGCGTTTTATCTCATACTCGGAGAGAAGCGGTCTGGGCAGATTCATCTTGCCCCTGAAACGAAGATGCTCCGGTATATCGCTGTACAGCTCATCGATATCGTTTACACCAATTTCTTCCAGCATTTTTACTTTGATCTTCGGTGCAGAATTCGGAATGTACGGATGCACCGGTTTGTCAGGTTGATGCATTCAAACCTCCCTGTATGGATGATGAAGCTTGCCTGCTGATGGCTCGGAACGAATGTACCCCGCTGGAACAGACATTGCTCGGATGGACGTTTACGATGCGGGATGCTTCGGCACTAACGAGGGCTTATACGGCTGACCAGGCCTCGACGTCCTCGATGGTCTTTGCGATGGGCTTGCCCAGCACACGATGCCCCGAATCGGTCACCAGGACATCGTCCTCGATACGAATGCCCCCGAAATCCTTGTTGGCCTCGACCTTGGCGTAGTCAATATAATCCGGATGTTTATTTTGGGCCTTCCACTGATCGATAAGCTCCGGGATAAAATAGATGCCCGGTTCCACGGTCACCACATAACCGGGTTGAAGCTTCTTGGCCAATCGGAGATAAGCCAGCCCAAACTCTTCGCTCCTCTGAACCGTTTCGTCATACCCCACATAATCCTCGCCCAGGTTTTCCATGTCATGCACGTCCAGGCCCATCATGTGCCCCAGCCCATGGGGAAAGAACAGGGTGTGGGCGCCTGCGGCCACGGCATCGTCGGCATTGCCTTTCATGAATCCCAGGTCTATCATACCCTGGGCGATGATTCTGGCTGCATGCAGGTGAACGTCCTTGAAGGGAATGCCCGGCGCTATCATCTCGATGGCCTTCTGATTGGCAGCAAGTACAATTCGGTAGATATCCTTCTGAGTTTGGGTAAACGAACCGCCTACGGGATACGTCCGCGTGATATCACTGGCATAGTGCAGGGGCGACTCGGCCCCGGAATCCAGCACGAGGATATCGCCATCCTCCATCTTATTGTCGTGATGGTGGTTGTGGAGGGTCTCGCCGTGCACGGAGTAAATGACTGGAAAAGAGACCTGGCTTCCCAGGGAGAGGACGAGGCCTTCTATCTGGCCATAGACCTCCCGTTCGTACAGACCCGGCCTGGCGAGTTTCATGGCCATCCGGTTCATCTCGTAGCTGATGGCCAGGGCTATTTCGATCTGGTCGACTTCCTCGTCGGATTTGATGGAGCGCTGGGCCACCACCGCTTTGATAAGCTCTATTGAGGCCGACTCATTCACCAATTGATTGGGGATGCCCGTGAGTTTCGTAATCTTGATGATGTTCTCGGCCCGATACTGGGGAAGAAAGTGCACCGTCCGATTCTTCTTCAGGGCTTCTTTAACCTTCTCCTCCAACGCCCCTACGGGCTCTGATTTGGAAATACCTGCCTTTTTTGCCTTCTCCGCCACCTTTTCCTGAGGGCCCATCCAGACGATATCATCCACGGTGAAATCATAGCCGAAGATGATTTCCATCCCCTCGTCGACGTCCACCAGGGCGGCAAAACCCGGATCATCGATGCCGAAGTAGTACAAGAACGAGCTGTCCTGCCGGAAGGCATAGGGATTGTCCGGATAGTTCATCGGACTCTCCTCGTTTCCCAGGAAGAGAATCACGCCGGCCCCTATCTGCTCTTTGAGTTTTTTCCGTCTCTGAACGTATGTGTCTGTCTTAAACATGGATCGCGCCTCCGCTATTCTATGATGAAGCATGTGGATTCGGTCCGCTTTTGGCAGGATAAACCCTCATCATCAACGGCTGGTTCGGAATGATGATGGTTTATTGATATACGCGTTTCATGCATGCCAAGAAGCGCCGGATCAGTACTCCGCATGCTCTGTACGTTTGATGATCTCGTTTTGTAGGTCTTTGCCCAGATCGATAAAATAATCACTGTAACCGGCTACCCGGACGATGAGGTCACGGTACTGCTCCGGATGCTTCTGAGCCTTCCGCAGGGTCTCAGCCGTGACCACGTTGAACTGAACATGATGCCCATCCATCTTGAAGTAGGAACGGATGAGATGGACCATCTTGTTCATCCCGTCCTCATCTTCCAGCAGTTGGGGCGTGAACTTCTGATTCAGGAGTGTGCCGCCCGTGCACAGATGATCGATCTTGGCCGCGGACTTGAGCACGGCCGTCGGGCCCCGCGTATCGGCACCCTGAACAGGAGAAATGCCCTCGGAAAGCGGCAGCTTCGCCTTACGGCCGTCGGGCATGGCTCCCACCACGCTTCCGAAATACACATGACACGTCGTGGGCAGCAGGTTGATGCGAAAATGACCACCCTTGGTCGTCGGACGCCCGTCCACGGCCTGGAAGAAAGCCTGGAACACACGTCGAAGATTGTCGTCGGCCCGGTCGTCATCGTTGCCGTACTTGGGTGTCTCGTTGAGAAACTTCTGCCGGAGATCTTCGTGCCCCTTAAAATTTTTCTTCAGGGCATCCAGCATGTCCACCATGGTCACATCCTTCTGATCGAAGATGTGGTATTGGATGGACGTCAGGCAATCGGTGATGGAGCCCGTGCCCACACCCTGTATATACGCCGTGTTGTACCGGGCGCCACCGGCGTTGTAATCCTTCCCGTTCTGGATGCAGTCGTCGACGAGAATCGACAGGAAGGGTGCCGGCAGCATCATGGCCCACAGCCGTTCGATGATCATGTTGCCCTTGATCTTGATGTCTATGAAGTGATTAAGCTGCTGGATGTAGGCATTTAGGAGTTCGTCATACGTCTTGAATGAAGTGGGATCGCCCGTCTTCAGTCCGATCTGTTTACCCGTCCGGGGGTCCACACCGTTGTTCAGGGTGATTTCCAGAACTTTTACCAGATTAAAGTACCCGGTGAGAATATAACTCTCCTTACCGAACGCACCCGTTTCCACGCATCCCGAGGCCCCGCCGTTGCGGGCGTCCACGATGGATTTGCCCTGACGGATCAATTCCTGGATGATGGCATCGGTGTTGAAAATCGACGGCTGGCCGAATCCGGTCTTGACGATCTTCACGGCCCGTCTCACAAAACGGTCCGGGTTCTTCTTGCTGACCTGGACCATCGAGCTGGGCTGCAGCAGGCGCATCTCCTCGATGATGTCTAGGATGATGTACGTGAGCTCGTTCACGCCATCGGAACCGTCCTCCTTGACGCCGCCGAGATTGATGAGACAGAAATCGGTATACGTAGCGCTCTCCTGGGCTGTCACACCGACCTTTGGAGGGGCTGGCTGGTTGTTGAACTTGACCCAGAAAGCTTGCAGAAGCTCCCGGGCCTTTTCTTCCGTCAGGTTACCCTTCTGGATGTCGTTTTTGTAAAACGGATACAGGTGCTGATCCAATCTTCCGGGATTGAACGAATCCCAGGTGTTCAGTTCAGTGGTCACCCCCAAATGGACAAACCAGTAGTACTGGAGTGCCTCGCGGAACGTCCGAGGCGCGTTCTCCGGAACCCTGCCGCATATATCGGCTATGGATTCCAGTTCCTGTTTCCTCTGGGCATCGGTCTCTTCGGCAGCCAGCTCTCGCGCTTTTTCGGCATACCTGTTGGCAAAGCGTATCAGCCCATCGATGGCAATGGCCATGGCCTTCAGCTCTTCCCGCTTGTCCAGGGCGTCGGGATCGTTAAAAAAGTCCAGAGTGTCGATGCGCTCCTGAATATCCCGTTTAAAATCGGCCATGCCTTTACCGTAGATTTTACCGTCCAGTACGGTATGGCCCGGCGCTCTCTGCTCCATGAACTCGGTATACAATCCCGCTTCAAACGCATCGACCCATACGGGGTCCACCTCGGCGAAAAGGTGTTCCCGGAGCGAACGGCCCTGCCAGAAGGGGATGATTTTATCTTTATAGATCCGGCGTGTTTTGTCGGACACATGGAAGGAGATTTTTTCGCGTTTATCCAGGACATCTAAATCTTTGAGACTGTGGATGCAGATTTCCGGGTAGGTCGGCGTGGCCTTGGGTACCGGCCCCTTTTCCCCGACGATCAGTTCGCCATCGTTGATGCAGACGGCCTTATGCTCCAGTATGTAGGCAAACGCCATGGCCCTGGCCACGGGCACCGAGACCTTGTCGGCCTCGCCGCTCCAGTAAAATTCTGTCAGTAAAACAGCCCTTTCGGGCGAGAGGGAAGGCTTTGCGCTCATACTCTGCTCGCGTAGACGCCGGATGCGCTCGTTCATACCTATCCTCCGATACGTGCAACAAATCCGTTTTTTTTGAATCGTGATTTGATGGTTTCCATGGCTTCCCCGGATGGCGGGGTAACTCCCTTCATTCTGTTCTCCTTGCAAAGCCGGCGGTACTTTTCCTCCCCGAATCGATTGTAGGGTAGCAGACTGATGTCGTCGGTGAGACCCAGATGCAGGAGGAAATCCATCATCCGGTGAAGATTGTCGTCCCTGTCCGTGATGCCGGGAACGATGGGGATGCGAATCGTGATGGGTATATCTTTGGCGGCCAGCTTCTGGAGGTTTTCCAGGATGGGCGTGGCGGGCACACCCGTGTATTTTTCATGTTCCTCGTCGTCCATGAGTTTCAGGTCGTAGAGTACCAGGTCGGTCTTGGAAATCATGCGGTCGATGACCTTAAAAGGGGCGTAGCCCGTGGTATCGACGGCCGCATGGAATTCCTGTCTCTTGCATTCGGTTAGGAGTGCGAACAGGAAATCGGGCTGCATCAACGGCTCACCGCCGGAAAACGTCACGCCCCCGCCGGACTCGTCGTAGAAGATGGTATCCTTCTCGATCTCCCGCATGATTTCCCCCACCGTTGCTACTCTGCCGATGGCGTCTTTGTTGTCCGAATAACGCGTGTGGAATTCCCTCCTGCGGTCCGTCTTTTCCACGACATCGGGCTGAGGATTCTGACTCTCGGGGTTGTGGCACCACCAGCATTTCAAAGGACAGCCTTTTAAGAATACCGTCGTCCGTATGCCCGGTCCGTCATGCAGCGAATACTTCTTTATGTCAAAGACAATGCCTCTGTCCGTCATGATGGTCATAATTTCATTTTGAATACACCCTATTGAACCTCTCTTCAAGGAGGATCAAAGGGGGTGTCGTATAGATAGTATTCACCAGACTGTTCTGTTTTACTTTGAATACATCACCTCTCCGCCGATGATTGTGTAGACAACTTCTGTATCCAAGATCTCATCGTCGGGAACGGTCATGATGTCTTTCGAAAGCACCGTGATATCGGCCAGCTTGCCCTGCGTGAGGGATCCCTTGATGTTCTCCTCAAAGGCCGCGTACGCACCGTTGATGGTATACGATCGCAACGTCTCTTCCCTGGTCATCCTCTGGTCTGGAAAAAACGTCTTGCCGTCGGCCATCTTCCTTGTCACCGTGGCATAAAAACAGGCGATGGGATCCACATCCTCCACAGGCACGTCCGTGCCGTTGCAGATCACGGCACCCGACTTCATCAATTTCTGCCAGACGTAGGCACCTTCTTGGGCACGTTTCTCGCCCAACCGCTTGAATATCCATGGGCCGTCGGATGTACAGTGAATCCCCTGCATGGATGCGATCACACCCAGAATGCCGAACCGGGGAATATCGTTGGGATGCAGATGCTGAGCATGCTCGATGCGCCATCGCAGGTCTTTCTTTTCAGGATGGGCTTCGAACGCTTCCTGGTAGATGTTCAAGGTCTCTCGATTACCGCGATCTCCGATGGCGTGGGTGCAGAGCTGAAACCCGTTCTCGATGGCCAGACGGGCCGTCTCTTTCATCACATCGATGGATTCGGTGTTCAGGCCAGTGCTGGATGGCATGCTTTTATACGGCTGGAGCAGCCACGCACCGTGAGCGCCCAGGGCACCGTCGATGAGACGCTTGATGGAGCGAACGGTCATGTGATTATCGCCATACCCGATTATTTTGTACTCGGAAAGCCGCTCTTTCAGGCTTTCGTTGTTCTCACTGATCATCATGTTGAGTCGTATCTTGAGTTTTCCCTCATCCACCAGCTGCTTGAAAAAGTCGATGGTCTCAAAGGAAGAACCCGCATCGTAAAAGGTGGTAATTCCCTTGGACAGGCATTCAGCCATAGCCAACTCGGCGATGGTGTACTGTTCGGTTAGGATTTGCTCCGGTGTGCGATTCTGGTATTCATGGGCCATAACCCTGTTGACGAGTGATTGCGCGGTCTCACGAAACACACCGATGGGATTGCCCTGCCTGTCCTTCACGATCTCTCCGCCGGGCGGATCGGGTGTCTCTCCAGTGATTTCGGCCAGTTCCATGGCCTTGGCATTGACCATGGAGGAATGACCGCTGGCATGGTTCAGCATCACGGGATTATCGGGGGATACACGACTCAACGCCGTGTGGAAGGGAAGTCCATCCACATTCGGCCTGGGCTTTCGATCCCATTTTTCCTGATGCCATCCCCGGCCCAGTATCCATTCTCCGGGCTGGGCCTTGTCCACGGCCTCCTTTACCATAGCCACGATTTCATCCCAATTTTTTGCCTGCATGAGGTTCAACCGCATCTTGGAACGTCCAAGGCTCGTAAAGTGCCCGTGGGACTCGATGATACCCGGAACCGCCAGCATTCCCTGAAGATCGATGACCTCCGTCGAGGCCGTTACGTACGGTTGTATCTCTTCGTAACTACCCACGGCGAGTATGCGATCCCCGGTCGCGGCCAGCGCTTCTGCTTCGGGCATGGATTCATCTACCGTCACGATTTTTCCGTTCATCAAGACCAAATCGGCCGTCTTCTGTCCGCATCCGGCCAGAAGGAATACGATCAAAAGCGTGAAGAGGATGCTAAGACATAACCGCTTGTCTAACATGATTTATCCCTCCTTTAATATCAAAGATAATTCATATAAAAACACCGTTAGAATATAACATAAAAAAGGGATGGGTGCAAATAAAAAGAAGGCTGCGGGAAGGTGGTGTTCGTAAAATCAGGTTGCGATTTTAACGATGAATCCTTATGCGCGTTCTATCAGCAACGCCATACCCAAACCGCCGCTGACACACAACGTGGCCATGCCCAGTTTCGCGTCTCTCCGGTACATTTCGCGCATCAAGGTGACGACGATACGTGTACCCGTGCACCCGCTGGGATGACCCAGGGCAATGGCCCCGCCGTTGACATTCAACCGGTCCATGTCGAAATGCAGTTCCTTGTCGCAGGCCAGGACCTGCACGGCAAAGGCCTCGTTCAGCTCGATGAGATCGATGTCTTCCAAGGAGATCCGATTTCGCCGAAGAATCTGGCGAATCGCCGGTACGGGCCCGATGCCCATCAAGGCCGGGTCCACTCCCGAAACCGTGAAATCAACCACGCGGACTATCGGGGAGCCGTTCAAGTCGGATGCCCTCTGTTCGGATACGACCAACAGGGCGGCGGCCCCGTCCACGATACCCGAGGAATTCCCGACATGCACCGTACCGCCTTCACGGAACACGGGCTTTAACTTCTTTAAGCTTTCGACTGTGACACCGTCCCGGGGATGTTCGTCGCATTCCACGCGGGTGGTTCTGCCCTTGGCGTCTGTCACTTCGACGGGCACGATTTCATCATGAAATCGGCCGGCCTTGCAGGCCGCTTCACAACGCTGCTGGCTCATGGCAGCATAGGCATCCTGCTCCTCCCGGCCGATTCGGTATTTATCGGCCAGGTTCTCCGCCGTCTCGCCCATGACTTGCTCGCACAGAGGGCATAGGTATCCGTCCTGGTACATGGAATCCACCAGCCGATCATGACCCAGCTTGTATCCCCATCGGGCCTTCATCAACAGGTAGGGCGTGTTACTCATGCTCTCCGTACCGCCGGCCAGGATGACATCGTTTCCCCCCAGCAAGATCGACTGACAGGCGTTGGTGATGGATCGCATACCCGAGGCACAGGCCATGTTGATAGTGTAGCCGGGCACAGAATGAGGAAGGCCGGTCTTGAAGGCGATATGCCTTCCCGGATTGGGGCGTGCGCCGGCCGGGCGGGCGTTGCCGAATATCACCTCATCGATGGATTCCGCATTAATTCCGCTGCGGCGTATGACTTCCCTGGCAGCCACGACGCCCAAATCGACGGCCGTGAGGGAACCGAGACACCCGCCGAACTTGCCCATCGGGGTTCGTACGGGTGCGTCCAGAAAAACAGGCCGCTTTTTCGCATTGGCAAGTCTGTTCATGGCTCTACTGTGTTGTTATTTTTGGGTATGTCCGATATGCTGATTGAACAACGATCCGTATTCAAAGCCTTGGGAATGAAACTCGTCCTTCGGCTATCGTTTATGCGTCTTTATCATCTTCATGAGTGTGTCGACAGGAACGGCCTGGGCAACACGACCATCCCGACCCTTCACGGTCGTGGCTCGAAACAGGGCGTTGATCACGGACTCTTCCGCAGCCTCCGCAGCGGCACGGTAGAACGAGGAAATCCGGCTCTCCGGCACGAATTCGAGTCGATGCTCCCTTGTTTCTTTGACTGACTCGAGGCGGATGCCCGTTGAAAAAGCCACGACCATGGCCGTGGTAATAGAATCCAACAAACCGCCGATACGCTGCCATCCGGCCACGGCCCTCTGAGCCAGGTGATTGAGTTGTCTTGGACTCATGGGCACGTCTGTGGCCACCACACCCACAACGCCATGGTATGCGTGGTCTGCAGAGGCTGCGTCTTTCCATTTTTTCCCCACGGGCACGCCGTCGATGACGAGCTCCTCTCTCGATCCGTGATTTGCCAGCGTCATCACTCCCACGTGGGTAGTAGATGCATCCCAATCGACACGTCTCGATGATGTGCCTATACCGCCCTTGAATCCGAAGGCCACCGCACCCGTACCGGCCCCCACACTGCCCGAATCGACAACACCGCTCGTGGCTTTTTTCACAGCCTCCAGGGCATGTTGTTCCTTGACGGCTCGTGCTCTCAGATTGTTGAGATATCGGTCGTCGATACTCATGACGATGGGCGGCCATCCCCCGTCCGTGGGGAGGCCCTTGTCCCGGCCATAACCGAAGGTAATTCCGCCGTTGTACACGCGGCCTACGGCCATTACGTTGGTCAGGAAGACGGGTGCCGACATCATTCCAAAATCTTCCAGCACCTGGATTCCCGTCGCTTCCCCGTGACCGTCGAAGATATGGCATCCGTAAAACCAGAGTGCTCTTTCGGCATCTGCCTCGTGGGGCAGGACAACGGTCACCCCGGTTTGAACATCGCCGCGGCTGAGCGTCGCATGACCGACCCGGACACCTTTCACATCCGTGATACCATTCAAAGGACCCGGTGGAAGCCCGCCAAGTATCAGGCCGGCTTCCCGGGCATCCATTCTCTTCTCTTCCATCGATGTCATCATCTTCTTAATCTATTGTACTTCTGCATCAGGGAAACAAGACGATCCAGGGGAATGCCTTCGCATACCCGGTCATCCTTACCGTCCATCGTGGGAGCACTCGTCAGCGCATTGAGCACGGCCTCTTCCGCGGCTTCCACGGCTGCCTCCCACAAGCGGCTCACCATGGAATCATCTACACACAGGAATTCCTTCGAATTCTTGGTGATACGATTGCCCGTGGAAAAGGCGATAAAAATATCGCCGCTGCCGTGGGTGGACACCGATCCTGTCCGCGCCAACCCCAGTGCCAGCCGTTTGCACAGTCGTTGAAGCTGAACGGGAAGCATGGGTGCGTCCGTGGCTGCCACCATGATGATGGATTTGCTCTTTCCCGACTCTTTTTTTTCGGGGTAATCCAGCAGTTCTTCGCCCACGGGCACGCCGTCGATTCGCAGCAGATGACGACTGCCGTGGTTGGCGTTTACCAGAACACCGACCGTGTATCCGCCCCTCTCATCAGGGAGTACTCGGGAGGACGACCCGATACCTGCCTTGAATCCGTACGAGCGCATCCCGGTTCCCCCGCCAACGGCTCCCTCGGCCACAGGCCCGCCGGATGCAGCCTTTATAGCATTCAAGACATCCTGCTCCGTGATGTGACGACCTTCGGTATCGCCCATGGCGTCCCAGCACTCGGCCACCACGGGTACCGGTACGTTCTCTGAGATGCCGATGTCGGGATTTTGCTCCATGAGATACGTCAGCGCGGCGTCGTAAACGATACCGATGTTAGCCGTTCCCGTGAGAAAGATGGGTGTCTCCAGTGTGCCGGCCTCCCGATCCCGGACAAAACCCGTCATCTCCCCGTTACCGTTGAGCACGAAGTGACCCACGGCCAGCTTTTCCTCGAATACATTCCCCTTGTGGGGCATGATGACCGTGACACCCGTACGCACCGGCCCGACACCGACCCGCAGTTTGCCCGAACCGCTGATTTTGGTACAATGGCCCACCCGTACACCTCGTACGTCCGTGATAGCATTATAAGGCCCCGGCGGGTAGCGCCCGATCTCGATACCAAGCTCGCGCAGACGGGTCCGGTTCTCGCCCCACGGGGACGTCCCGTCAGATCCAGCAGCCCATTCCTCTCTGTTCAGAAGGCACCCCACAAAGCCACCGGCCATACTCCCTGTCGAGAGACGGAGGAACCTCCGCCGGGAGATGCCCAATAAGAATCTGGAAAAAGGCCCTGCTTTCGGATATTTATTCTCTTGTGTCATTGCCCACTCATCGATTATTCTAAGGCTTCCCTTCACCTGCTGTTTCCCGTCCATCCGCTCGATCTGCCCACGTACTCATAAAAACGGAAAGAGGGGAAGGTGAGAACATTCTCGTTTCGCCCTCCCCTCCTCGTATAAAAGGTGGGCTCTCGTTAGGAAGGAAAATAAGTGAAGGGAATCTCATTCATCCAATGTCTCATCATATATAAATGTGCTCCGGATCGAGTTCCTCACGGATGATTCGAAGCTCTTCCTTCGTCGGCGGTTCGGTCTCTCTGGGTTCTGCCGAAACACGTATGTCCCATCCGATGTTTTCCATCACAGTATCGATGTTCACTCCGGGATGAGTACCCGCCAGCACCATCTCCCCGTCGGTTTCATCGAAGGTAAAGACGGCCATATCCGTGATGATGACGACAGGGCCCCGGCCGGGCATGTCCCATTTCTTTCGAGTTCCGTTCCTGGTGACATGACCGGGGCTGGTGATAAAATCCACCGATTGCCTGAAGATACGTTTCTGCTGCGGTGTCACGACGATCACTTTTTTCGAGTGTATGGCGATCTCGCATGCTCCCCCGCTACCGGGCAGTCGCACCTTCGGCTTTTGATAATCACCGATCACCGTTGTGTTGATGTTGCCGTATCGGTCAATCTGGGCGCATCCCAGGAATCCCACATCGATGCGCCCATTCTGGAGGTAAAAGTTGAACACATCGGCCATGGGGCATACCGAAAGCGCGCCCTTGACCAGACACGGATCGCCAATGGATACGGGCAAACGCTCCGGCTGTGCGCCGATGGCGCCCGATTCGTAGATGAGCACGAGGTTTGGGGCATGCGTTCGCCGGGCTAGGTTACATGCCATGTTGGGAAGTCCTATACCGACGAAAACGACTTCCCCGTCTTTCAATTCCCGGGAGGCCCTGGCGACCATTAATTCGTTGGTGGAATATTCCAACATGACGCGCGCGTCAACGTCTGTCCGGGTTTTAAAAACCATAATTCACGGGCTCCGACATGGCAATTTTAGCTTTCAGTCCTTTCACTTTTTTCTTTCCCAGCTTGACGACGTATTCGCTCCGGCTTTTAACGCCTAAAATCCATTCCTCCAGGTATGCTTCAAATCGTGTCTGATCCTTGGAAATCTCCGCCCATTCGATGTAGAAGGGATTGTCTCGGTCGTAATAACCCTGCACGTACGACGGATGACATCCCAAGGGCTCTATCACCACCGCATCGACGAGGATGCCCGGAATCAGAGTGCGGTTCGGGTCGGAGCGTATAACGGCCTCGTCCACCAATTCTTCGGCCACGACGATAACGTGCTGGGCAGCGAAGGCCGTTTCCTTTTGCACGCCCCGGAGCCCCCAAACCTGTGTGTTCCCCTTGGTATCGACCCGCTGAGCATGGATGATGGCCACATCCGGCCTCAACGCGGGAACCGTGGCCAGTCGGACACCCGTGTAGGGACAGGTGATCGACCAAATCGACGGGTTCACGTCGGGAAGATCGCTTCCTCCATAATTGTTCAACGGGAAAAACGGCAATCCGGCCGCACCAGCCATGACCCGGGCCGTCATGCCTGCATGGGAGTACTCTTCGACTTCCAGCGGGTGAGGGATATTTTGCTCCACGGCCCGCCGGAACGCATACAGGGGGCCGACGCCGGGATTGCCGGCCCACCCGAAGATGACCTTTCGTACGCATCCGGCGCCTATCATCTGATCGTAGATCAGGTCCGGCGTCAGACGGCAGAGCGTCAAATCCCGTCTTTTCTGCCGGATAATCTCGTGCCCCGCGGCAAAGCAAATCAGGTGTGTAAATCCCTCGATCATCACGCTGTCACCGTCGTGTACGAACTCGGCAATGGCGTCTGCCATATTTATGAGTTTCGTCCTTTTACGCTTCGCTCTATCCATCTTTTCATTCTCATCCCGATTCACTCAAGACGCCCTCGATAATCTCTACAGCCGTATCGATGTCTTGCCGGGTAACGATCAACGGCGGTGCCAGCCGTACCGAACTCTCACCACAATCCAGAACCAGAAGGCCTTTTTGAAAACAGCCCTGGACAAATGCATGGGCAGCCTGGGGTGCCGGGGTTTTCTTCTTTTGATCCGACACGAACTCCATGGCCAGCATCAGTCCCTTGCCCCGCACATCGCCGATAACCGCATGCCGCGACTGAAGAGCCAGCATTTTTTCTTTTAGATAACCGCCTATCCCGACGGCATTTTCCATGAGTCCCCCGAGGACGAGGTCTAGGGTCGTCAAGGCCGCAGCGCAGGCCACCGGGTTGCCGCCAAACGTGCTCCCATGGCTGCCCGGCGGCCAGGTCATGGTTTTTTTCCTGGCCATGATGGCACTGATGGGCATGCCGGACCCCAGACCCTTACCCAGGGTGATGATATCCGGCTCAACGCCCGAGTATTCCAGAGCGAGGAACTTACCCGTCCGTCCCATGCCGCATTGTATTTCATCGGCCACCAGGAGAATGCCGAAATCGTCGCAGAGCTTTCGTAGCCGAGGGAGATACTCGGCAGGAGGAACGATGTGGCCTCCCTCTCCCTGGATGGGCTCTACCACGACAGCAGCCACTTCATCGGGGGATAGTGTGGTCTTGAATATCGTATCCCGCCAATGCTCCACGCAGTACACATTGCAGTCGGGATACGTTCGGTTGTAGACGCAACGGTAGCAATGCCCGTACGGCATGTGGACGACTCCGGGAAGCAGTGGAGAAAATCCCGCCCGCTGCTTGATCTTGCTGGCCGTCAGGCTGACGGCACCGCAGGTCCGGCCGTGAAAGGCACCGTGGAAAGCGATGATGTACTGCCGCCGGGTATGATGACGAGCCAGTTTGATGGCAGCCTCCACGGCCTCGGCACCCGAATTTCCCAAAAAAACATGCCAGTCCTTCTGGCCGGGACCCAGGTCGGCCAGCCTTTCGCACAGCCGTGTGTAGGGACTGTAGTAGAAATCCGTGCCGCAGATATGGATGAGCCGTTCGGCCTGATCCTGGATGGCCTTCACCACGTCGGGGTGACAGTGCCCCGTGATGGTGGTTGCAATGCCGCTCATGAAATCCATAAAACGGTTGCCATCGACATCTTCCACGATTATCCCATGGGCGCGATCAACAGCCAGGGGGTACGCTTTGATGAGTGATGGAGAGGCCACCCGGACTTCGGCGTCGATCAACGCCTTGGCCTGTGGTCCGGGCAGGTCCGTGACGATTCTGGGCACTTCCGTCATCATAAATCTCCCATGATGGTCCGGCTCTGTTCCCGCATGAACTGTTGCACGTAGTAAGGGCCGCAGCATCCCTTGCCCGAGGAACCGCTCCCCTTCCATCCGCAGAAGGGGTTTACACCGGGCCAGGCACCCGTGGTGGCGCCGCTGCGGCGGTTGGCATACGTGACGCCCGACTCGATGTTGTCGAAAAATGTATAGACTTCTTCCCGGTCTTTACTGAAAATACCCGCAGTCAACCCGTACTCGGCGCGGTTGGAAAGCTCCAGGGCCTCATCCAACGAGTCCACGGGTGCAACGACCAGGATGGGAACGAACAACTCTTCGTAGAAAAAGGCATGATCCTTGGGCAAATCAGTCACGACCGTTGGTTCGACAAAGTATCCGTACTCTAAATCCCCCTGGGTAAGAATGTTTCCTCCGGTTCGTACCGTGCCGTCTCTCCGGACTGTTTCCATATAATCCTGATAGTTCCGATAGGCTGCTTCGTTGATCAAGGGCCCGAGGAACACATCCCGGTGTGTGGGGTCACCGATTTTGATGGATGCCGTCTTCTGAACCAATAGATCGAGAAACGGTTCCTCCACACCCCGAAACACGTAGACCCGGGAGCATGCGCTGCACTTCTGACCGCCCAGACCGAAGGCAGCTCGCATCACGCCATCGGCGGCTTCCTCCAGGTCGGCCTTGGCCGTCACGATGGCGGGATTCTTTCCGCCCATTTCCGTGATGCAAGGCTTGGGATATTCCTTGGAGAACTGGTGATAGATGGACATCCCCACTTCTTTAGATCCCGTGAAAACCAAGCCGTCGACATCCGGGTTGGTGACGAATTCCTTGCCCACCACGCTGCCGGGCCCGTTGATGAAGTTAAACACACCGTCGGGCACGCCGGCATCCTGGAAGATATCGTACAGGAGCAGGCCCGTCCAGGGTGTGTCGTGCGACGGTTTGAACACCACCGTGTTTCCTGCGATCATGGCACCCGAAGACATGCCCACGGACAGGGCCAGGGGGAAGTTGAAGGGTGCAATCACGGCCCATACACCGTACGGGCGGAGTACGCTCTCCACGTGCTCGTTCTGCGAGAGTTGCCCCATGGGTTTCACAAATCCGCCGGCAGCCTCCATCTGCTGACAGTAGTACCGGATCATGTCCGCCGATTCCTCCGCATCGCCCATGGCTTCGATCCGGCTCTTGCCCGCCTCGTAACACATCACGCTGGCCAGCATGTACTTGCGCTCACTGATGAGATCGGCGGCACGCCGCATGATGGGCAGACGTCCTTTCCATCCCATATCCCGCCATACCTTAAAGCTGGCCTTGGCCGCAGCAATCGCATCGGCCGTGTCCTGCTGACCCGCCTTGGCGAATGTGCCCAGAACCAATCGTGTGTCGATGGGTGACCGGTTTTCCGACGTCTGCGCGCTCTCTCTCGCCTGCCCGCCGATGTAATTGGGGTACGACTTCCCGAAACTTTTCTCGATTTCATCCAGGGCTTCCTCAAAGTCCTTGTGGAATGCTTCGGCATCCATACCCATCGTCGAATAGGTTACTTTAAACCCGGATGATGACTTTCCCATTATTCTTGCCTCACTGTAAGGTTTTCTAAATCTTCATAGGATATCGGAAACGGTCTTCAATGTCTCGATTAGACGTTCTATGAGTTCATCGATCTGATCGCGTGTGATGGTGAAGGGTGGGCCGATCATGACCAGATCGCCGTTCTCTCCATCCACATGACCCACGTTCGTCCAAAGGACGAGCCCGTTCGTCAGGGCGTGTTCGGAAATCTTTTCTGCCAGTCGGCATGATCTGGGGTACGGACGTTTGGTTTTGCGATCGGCTACAAACTCGATACCGGCCAACAGGCCCTTACACCGGATATCACCGACAAAGGACAATTCGTTGAGTTGCTGGAGTCGGTCTGACAGGTAGGCTCCCAACTCTGCACTCCGCTTGACCAGTCCATGGGCTTTGAGATAAAGGAGGGTGGCGAGCCCGGCCGTACACATGACCGGCGTATGGGCGAACGTCAAACCGTGGACGAACGTGCCTGTTCCCCTTGCTATGGTTTGGACAATGTCCTCCCGTGTAACCAGAGCGCTCAACGGCGCATATCCACCGCCCAGACCCTTGCCCAGAAGCACCATATCGGGCAGCACATCGTAATGATCGATGGCGAGCCACGACCCGGTACGGCCTAAGCCTGTCAGGACTTCGTCGGCGATGAACAGGACCTGATGGCGATGGCAGATATCGCGTATGATGTGGAAGTACTCTGTTGGGGGTGCTACCGCGCCCGCGGACGCACCGATGATGGGTTCGGCGATATAAGCCGATACCGTTTCGGGGTTTTCCCGTTGAATGACTTTTTCCAGCTCATGAGCGCAAGAAACGCCACACGCCGGGTAGGTCTTGTCGAGCGGGCAGCGGTAGCATACGGGAGCAGGGATTAATGGAAAATCATGCATCAGGGGATGGTAGAATCGTTTCGCTGACGGCCGGCCAGAGACCATCAGCGCACCCAGCGTGCCGCCATGGTACCCGGGTGTATGGCTGATGACCTGGTATTTCCTTTCGAGTCCTTTCTCTACCCAGTATTGCCGGGCCAGCTTGATGGCTGCCTCCGTGGCCTCGGCACCGCTGGTCAGAAAATAGACCCGGCTCAGCGGTTCCGGCATCACCGATGCGATCTCGCCAGCCAGTGCCTCCACGGGCTCGTTGGTGAATTGCAAGCCGTTGACGTACGCGATGGTCTTTGCCTGCGCGGCAATCGCATCGGCGATTTCCTCCACGCCGTGTCCGACATTCACGACGATAGCCCCGCCCGAGGCATCCAGATACTTGTTGTTATGGTTGTCGTAGAGGTAAACGCCTTCCCCCCTCACGATCTGTGGCAGGGTTCTGGTGAGATCCCGGTAGAATACATGACTTTTTTTCGATCCCGAACTCATAATGAGCATTCCATCATTCGGGTGAACACTCAAACCGCCGGCCTGAAAGCACCCTCATCTCCGCGGAATCCCAGTACCTCGGAAATGGTTTGAACGGTGGACAGAAGCTGAGGTGCGAATGTGCTTTCCAATCCCTTCACCGTGACCCTTACCGAAGGCACGGCGATGTTGACCGCCGCAACGACTTCTCCCCTGCCGTTCCGCACGGGCGCCGCGATGGAGCGAAGTCCTTTCACCAAATCTTCGTTGTTGACAGCATATTTTTTCATCCGTACGGTCTCGAGTAGCGTCCGGAGTTTTTGACCATTTTTATCCAGATGGGGCAAGGCGTCTGTATCCTTGGCCATTCGGACGATGTAGTCTCGAAGCCATGGTTCCGGCTGATATGCCAGCAGGGCACGTCCCATGGCCGTGTTGTAAAGAGGCAGTCGTGATCCGACGTGCAGGTTGATGTTGACGATCTGTTGTGTCTTGATCCTCTCGATGTAGACTAATTCATATTCATCGAGGACGGCCATGTTGACCGTCTCATGGCACTCTTTCGAGAGGGATTGCAGGTGGGGTGCCGCGATGGTTTTTAAATCCAGCGTCTGGAGTACGTTAAATCCCAGAGAGAGAACGCGGGGGCCCAACCGATACTTGTTCTCCGACGAGAGTACCAGATAGCGTAGAACGACCAGCGTCTGAACCAGCCGAAACGTCGTGGTCTTGGAGAGACCCACCTTCCGCGCGATCTGCGTGATCCCGAGCTCCGGATTGGCCTCATCAAAAGCTTCCAGTATAGAAATGCCCCTGGAGAGTGCCGTGACGAAATTGTCTTTGATTTTTTGCATGGATATAGACGAACAATGCATGTTTGTTCCGCTTAGCGGAACAGTATTCCATTTTCAATATATTAACATAAGCATTCCCGACGGAATTGTCAAGGGATTTTTGGTTGGGCATGTACTTTTTTTATTGGGCTGTATTTCTGTCATGTGTTCGACAGAAACGTCCCATATCTATGGAAGAAGCATGAAGAGATGGGAGAAGCCGTCTGTAGACTTTCTGTTCTTTCGTCGGACTGGGGATGACGTTTCATCCCTATTGACTATACCTGACTATTCCATACTCCGTATGCGCACGTCAATTCCGGAAACACCTTTCATCAAATCGAATAGTTCATCGGTGTTTGTATTTCCGTAATGGTAGGGATACAGTATTTTGGGCTTGAATGCTTTTGCTGCGTCCGCGACCATCTCCGGTGTCATCGTGTAGGGCAGGTTCATCGGAAGAAATGCGACGTCGATGTCGGATAGTGCCTTCATCTCCGGTGTGTTTTCCCCGTCTCCGGCCACGTAGACCCGTTTGTCACCAAATGTGATAATGTACCCATTGCCGTCTCCCTGGGGATGATACGGCTTCCCGTTATCCCGTTTGTGGACGATGTTATATGCAGGCACGGCTTCGATTTTCAGCCCGCCGACGGTCTGTTCATCGCCGTTTTTCATCACCGTGCCACCTTCGACTCGCTTGGTACACAACTCCGTGAGGACTATGCAGGTTTCTTCGGTACGCAGTATTTTGATCGCTTCCGTATCCAGATGATCCCCGTGTTCGTGCGTCACCAGGATGATATCGGCCTTGGGCAACTCGGAATAATCGGCCAGACGCGTCCAAGGGTCAACGTGGATCGTCTTGTCCCCCCACTGGAACATCAAGGTCCCGTGTCCGATGAACGTGATCTCCAGGTCTCCCTGGGATGTCTGGATAACATCCTTCTCGAACTTTGCCTGGCCAACCGCAACCATGGCGAGTACCAGGACAAAAACCGTGACCCAAATCCCTTGGCTTCGCATAACAACCTCCTGTTATGATAGATGGTGCTGTTCCTTCAGATGAAAAGAATGACGACACCGGCCACGGCCATGACCGCACCCAGCACTTCGCTGAAAGTCACTTTCTCCTTAAAGAAAATGACGGCCGGTGGAATGATAAGCACGGGCACGATGGCCATGATGGTCGAAGCGATCCCCGTACTCGTATGCTGCACAGCGAGCAGCGAGAACGCCACGCCCAGAAAAGGACCAAAAATCGCTCCCAGCATGGTTGGAATCATCATTCTTGAATTTCGAACCATCGGGCCTACTCGCCTCAACCCGCCCATCAGGACGAGAATGGGCAACGAACCCAACACGCCGGCTATGATCCGTATTTGAGTGGCTGCAAACGGATCGTACGACCTCATCCCGTATTTACTCAGCACAAGCTGTAATGCCTGTCCCGCTGCGCCTCCCAGGGCGAGCCCTATCCCAGCGATGGGGTGGCTCCATCGTATTCCCTCATCTCCTTTTTTTCGCTCCAGGACGACGATGGCGATGCCTCCCACGGTCAGTATCATGCCCACCAGGCCGCGGCTTCCTATCTTCTCCCCCATGATAACCCACCCGATGATGGCCGTCAAGGGCGGCACCAGCGCCATGACCAGCATGGCAATGCGGGAACCGATGACGATAAACGCCCGGAAAAGTAGCAGATCGCCGATGGCAAATCCGATGACACCTGAAACGAGAAGCCAGAACCAGGTATGCGCCGAAGCATCCAGGGGCAGAAGTTGACTCCGGTAGATCAGGCAGAAAACACTCAGCAGGATCAAACCCATCGCCAGGCGCATCCAGTTGACCAGCAGGGCACCTGCCCTCTTACAAGCGACTTCAAAGGACATGGCCCCAAACGTAAAACAAACGGCGGTCAGAAGAGCCGCGAATTCACCCAACCGGGATGATATCATGGGGAATCATTAACCTCATTTTGATTATCGCAATTCATGAATATACAAAAAAAATCATGCTTTCACAATCCAGTTATTGCAATCTTGACCGTTTTGT
>CAZTKR010000008.1:0-40250 GCA_964614115.1 uncultured bacterium
CGTATAAAATGTGTTAGATATGGTTGGTCTATCGAAATCGATTGTATATACAAGCTGCCTCATCACCTAGGACTATGTCGTTTCATGGGATGTTTTACACGCCGAGTCATGATGGGAAACGGCCCACTAAGGATTGGAATGTAACGAGATCATATCCGATATAAGATTTAAACAGGATGTCTGATTCGGATTAATAATAATACCAGATCGAGCTGTAGTCCTCTGGGTTTTCGCCTCTTCTTTTCATCTCGTCCAAATAATCGCTGATGGATACGTCTGTATCGATAAACGTGTCTGCCAACTGCAGGTTCTTCTCCCATGGATGGAATTCGTAAATCCTCCGACCGTCCGGACGGATGGAGAGAATCGTGTGATGCTGCAGGGCCCGGAGGTAATTTTTGCCCAGACCGGGCACGTTGTAAACCGGCTCATCGGTCCTGCTCAAACCGGGAAGCAGGCGTGCTTCTTCCTTGACCTCTTGCCGAAGGCGCGCCATGGGAACGCGATAGCTCTTGGTCTCCTGCTTTCCCTTGGTGTTGAATGTATAGTAGGGTTCCACGCCGATCATATGTAACAACCTGCGCAGGGCGGCCAGCTCGAATCGCCTGCTATTCTCGATGGTAAATACGGTCTGGTTGTAGACCGAGATGCCCCTTCGCTGAAACTGCTGCACGGCCTCCATAGCCTCGGGTGTGATTTCGTATGTGTGTTCAAAGTGTGTCACCATGGCTATGGTCCGTTTGCCGGGAATCCTATGCTTGGCAATGACGTCCATTAAATTGTCGGTGATTCGTTGGGGCAGGACCACCGGGATTCTGGAGCCAATGCGAATCCTTAGGATATGATCGATGGTGGCGAGCCTTGAGAGGATAGCATCCAGGCGACTGTCGCTCATCACCAGGGGATCGCCTCCGGTCACGAGCACTTCGGTGATGGCCTTATGCTTTTTGATCCATCAGAATGCCGCCTCGAGTTGCTCCTGGGACGCCATGGCCTTGGGTGCCATTACGTCACTGATCTCCCAGTTGCGCTGACAGTAGACGCATATTTGGCTGCAACTGTTGTACGGCTTGAGGATGACGATGCAAGGATACCGGCGTGTGATGAGATCGATGGGTGATGTCTCGTTCTCCAGCATGAAATCAAAGGAATGGGTATCGCCATCCTTCTGAGCCAGCATGGCTTCCACATAATCCATGGGCGGGATGACCTGGGCCCGAACGGCATGATCCCTTTTCCGGTGGGATTCTTTATCCATCAAAGAGACATAATACGGTGTGATGCCGAAGGGCAATCCTCCTTTTTTAGCCCGGTCGATGGCTTCTTTCTCTTCGGGTTTTAAATGGATCAAGGCTTCGAGCTGGGTTGAATCACGAATGACATGACGAAGATGCCAATGATAATCTTTCCAATCCTCTTCCGAGGCATGGTAATGGTCGAGAATACGCTTTCGGTTCTTGATCCGGATTTCCTTGATATTCTCTTCCAGTCCCGTAGGATACCGGTTTATACTCTGTATGCACATATCCGCCATCTTGTCCAACTGCTGGGAGCGGAGAATCGATGCCTCCCTTCCACTTTTCTTGGCGAATTCGGGGTATCGCTCCTGATCGTAAATACCGCTACGTCCATGCAAACCGTTGAACAGACGAATCATTTCTTCGAAGAATCCGTCATTCAAATCTTCGGGTAGATCGTCGTATTTTTCGTGGGCAAGATTCCATAACAGCTTAAGCAGGCTATATTTCACCAATCGCTCGCTTCTTACGGACAGGATTTTTCGTATCGTTAGCAGGCACTGGTTTTGCAGGGCGTACTCCAGGGGTTCCTGGCGCTGGCTCTCCTGACTGAGTTTTCGAAATTTTTCAGTGATATAGCCCAGAATAGCTTGCCTGGCACTGATGAGATCATGGGCTTCTCTCAGCATTCCGTAAATCGTGGGATGGCTGGCAAACAGTCGAGCGATATTTTTTTTCTTATACAATCGAACCCTCCCTTATCGACAGACTGAGGAGACGGAGAATGTAGAACTATTTCCTATCGTAAACGACTTTTCCTCCCAGTATCGTCATGTCAACGTTCGTGTTTAGGATCTCCTTTGGGGGGATCTCAAATACGTTTTTATCCAGCACGACGAGATCGGCCAGCATTCCCGGTCGGATGGCCCCCTTCACGTGTTCCTGGAATTCGGCGTAGGCCGAACCCAGGGTGTAGCACTCGACAGCCTGTTCTAGGGTCATCTTTTCCTCGGGGAACCATCCGCCCTGGGGCCCCCCCTCGGGGAATTCCCGGGTGACGGCTGCGTAGATACCCAGCATGGGGTTTATCGGCTCTACGGTCCAGTCGGTACCAAAGGCGATTTTAACACCCGCTTTGGCAAAGGCATTGAAAAGATAGGCGTATTTTACTCGGTCGCCGATGCGCTTCTCGGCCCAACGCATGTCGTCGATGCAGTGGGACGGTTGGATGGAAGCGATGATTCCCAGGTCGGCAAAACGCTGCATATCCTCGGGAAGAACCACCTGGGCATGCTCGATCCGGTGCCGGGCATCCCGGCTGCCGTTCTCCTTGAAGGCTCTCTCGAAGGCATTCAGAGCCCACGTGTTCGCCCTGTCGCCGATGGCGTGGGCCGCGATCTGTAGGCCGGCCTTGTCCACGGCAGTTACCAGGTCATACAACGTTTTTTCGGGATAGATGGGAAGACCGGACGTCGACGGATCGTCTGTATAGGGATCATAGAAAAGAGCCGTGCCGGCACCCATGGACCCGTCGATGAACATTTTGATGGTGCCCAGCCGGAGCATGCCGTTGCCGAAGGGAGGCAGGATGCCTATTTTTTCCACTTCCTGATAGTCGTCGACGGTGATCCAGGCGTTGATCCGGAGTGTCAGTTTTCTCTGACCCTGGAGTTCCTGATAGACCCGAAAGGTTTCTTGTGCCGTGTTGTCCTGTATGCTCGTCACGCCGTACTGGTTGGCGTGGGCCATGGCCGTTTTTACGGCCTGAGTCAATCGTTCCTTCGACGGAGTGGGAATGACTCTGTCGACGAGCTCCTGGGCCGTGTCCTTCAGAATCCCCGTCGGCTCACCGGTTTTGGGATCTTTCTCGATCTCGCCGCCCTGGGGATCGGGTGTTTCTTTGGTGATGCCAGCCAGCTTCAGTGCCAGGCTGTTGGCCAGGGCCACATGACCGTCCAGCCTGTTGACAAAGATCGGATTCTCCGGGCTTGCCCCATCGATTAGCGTTTTCGTAGGATATGTTTTGGAAGGCCAGGCTTCATGATCCCAGTTACCCCCCAGGATCCACTCCCCCTTTTCCAGTTTGCTTGTAAAATCTGCGATTCTGTCTGCAAATTCTTCTTTGTCTTTGGCGTCTCTTAGGTTGATTCCCATGAGATAAAATCCGCCGTCAGCGAAGTGCACGTGGGCATCGTTGAAGCCCGGCAGGGCGAAACGGCCCTTCAGATCGATGACGTCCGTGTTCTCTCCCTGAAGCCGGCTTATATTGTCCGTATTTCCGACAGCGACAATTTTTCCGTCCGTGATGGCACAGGCCTCGATCCATGGCCGCGATTTATCGACGGTGTATATTTTTCCGTGGAGCAGTATCAGGTCTGCCATTCCCTTCTCCTCGTTCATTTTCATGCAAAGGATGATTACAAAGCCAAATAAAAAGACCAGAATTATTTTAACGACTCTCATCATGATTCCCTCGCGATTTTTCCGACAACAATTTTTTCAACGCATCCAGTTTCTCCAACGCTTCCAGGGGCGTCATGCTGTTGATGTCGATCTTTTTCAGCGCATCGCACAGCCTTTGTTCTTGTTTTGCGAACATGTTCAGTTGGGGCTCTGCCACCATCAGAGGTGCGTGCTGACCCAGGGCGAGCTTGGGCAGTTCGTTGGGTGTCAGCTCGTTGGCCTCCAGGTTGTGCAGGACCTCTTTCGCCCGTTCGATGACTTCCCGGGGCAGTCCGGCCAGACGGGCTACCTGAATCCCGTAGGAATGATCGCATCCGCCGGGGATGATCTTGCGCAAGAAGACGATATGATCTCCCCACTCCTTCACGGCCACGTTGTAGTTCTTTACACGGGGCAGGACCAGGGCCAGTTCCGTGAGCTCGTGGTAATGGGTGGCAAACAGGGTCTTGGCCCGCACGCGCCTTTCGTCGTGAAGATACTCGGCTACGGCCCAGGCAATGGACAGGCCGTCGAACGTGGATGTGCCCCGGCCGATCTCATCCAGCAGAATAAGACTCTTGGGCGTGGCGTTGTTCAGGATGTTGGCCGTCTCGTTCATTTCCACGAGAAACGTCGATTCTCCCCCGGCTACGTTGTCCTGGGCCCCGACGCGGGTGAAGATGCGGTCTACGATGCCGATCTGCGCTGATGTAGCCGGCACGAAGCTTCCGATTTGAGCCAGAAGAACGATGAGACCTACTTGCCGGATGTAGGTCGATTTTCCGGCCATGTTCGGTCCTGTGATGATCAGGATTTGGTTCGTCTCGTTGTCCAGGTTCACTCCGTTGGGTATGAACGGCTCGCCCGGCGGCAGCATCTGCTCAACCACCGGATGTCGTCCTTCTTCGATGAGAATGCCATCCCCTTCATTCACCACCGGTTTGCAATACCGGAACGTATCGGCCGCCGCTGCCAGAGAGAGGAGGCAGTCCAGCTGACCGATGGCACGTCCGTCCTCCTGAATCGGCTCGGAAAATCCAGCCACGGTGTTTCGGAGTTCTTCGAACAGCGCTTGTTCCAGGGTGTTCATCTTTTCCTCGGCTTTCAGGATTTTTTCTTCCATATCCTTCAGCTCCGGAGTGATGAACCGCTCGGCATTCACCAGTGTCTGTTTTCGGATGTAATTATCGGGTATCTTAGCCAGATGGGGCTTGGTTACCTCGATGTAATACCCGAAGACTCTATTGTATCCAACTTTCAGGGAAGGTATCTTCGTGCGATCCCTTTCTGTCTGTTGGAGCTTGGCAATCCAGTCCTTACCCGAGAAGGCCATCTCGCGGAGTTCGTCCAGTTCCGGGCTATACCCTTTCCGCATGATATCGCCCTCTGTGATGCAGGCGGGCGGGTCTTCCACCAGAGCCCTGGCGATCTGATCCGTGACCTCGGTACAGGGCTTTAAGCGCTTCCTCACATCGACGAGCATGTCCGAGGTGACGCCGGCCAGGTCCTTTTTAATCTCCGGCACCAGAGCCAGCGTTCGGCTCAGGGCCATCATGTCCCTCGGAGTCGCACGCCGGGTAACCACCTTGGAGATCAACCTCTCCAGATCTCCTATATTCTTAAGGAGTCCGTTCATCTGGATAAGGATGTCCCGCTCGTTCAGAAGCTCCTCAACTCCGTCCAGCCGGCGGCGGATGGGCTCCGGTCGGTTCAGGGGTCTGGCCAGCCAGGATGCGAGCATTCTTCCGCCCATGGCCGTTTGCGTCCGGTCCAGGATGGAGAGAAGCGTGCCTTCCCGGTCTCCGGCCATCATCGACGTGGTGATTTCCAGATTCCTGCGTGTTGCCCCGTCCAGGTTCATATAATCGCTGTTGTCGTAATGCGTCAGCCGGCGGATGTGGGAAAGTTCGGTCTTCTGGGTTTCCTGCAGGTAGTTCAGTACGGCCCCGGCGGCCGAGAGACCTGTATCGAGGTTCTGGCATCCGAATCCTTTGAGGGACGCGGTGCCGAAATGGTTGGTTAAAATTTCAAGGCCGTAATCCCGGCCGAAGATCCAGGCGTTCCGTTTTGTGATGACCGGCCTCATGGTGTTGGCTGGGAGGCGCTCCTCGATGTCTTTTGCCTGATCCTCGGACACGAGGATTTCAGAGGGTGCGATGGATTGGATTTCTTCCCAGAGCTGGTGTGGGTCCAGCTCGGTCACGATGAATTCCCCCGTGGATATATCGGCCGAGGCCAGGCCGCAACGGTCGGTGTGGGTATAGACAGCCGAGAGGAAGTTCTTCCTTTTGGTCTCCAGGAGGTTCTCCGTCGTTACCGTACCCGGGGTGACCACCTGAATGACGTCCCTTTTTACGATTCCCTTGGCCAATTTGGGATCTTCCACCTGCTCGCAGATGGCCACACGGTGTCCCGCCTTGATCATCTTGCCCAGGTACCCCTCCAGGGCATGATGTGGAAAGCCGGCCAGGGGCACATCGCCCGCTTTGCCGTGTCCCCGGGATGTCAGGGTGATCCCCAGTACCCTGGCACCGATACGGGCGTCCTCGTTGAACATCTCGTAGAAATCGCCCATTCGGAAGAATACCACGGCGTCCCGGTACTGCTTTTTGACGGCATTGTACTGGCTCATCAGGGGTGTTTCCGTCCGGGTTGTCTTGTTCTTTACGGCCATGTGTTGCGCTGTCCTCAATGACGGGTGCAGGGGGGGCCTCGTTTGTAAAATACCACGAATTCGGCAAAAAATCAAATTTTTTCATCACGATTTTTTTAGCAGGCATACAATTTTTCCAGACATGAAGCGTTCACTATGATGTAATCGGAACGATCGATTATTGTCGAACAGAACCAAGATGTATGGGCCATAAAACAATCGGACTGAATAAAGGAAGTTATGAAAAATGGTACAAAGGAAAGGAGATGGCCATGAAAAATGCAATGAAGGCTATGTTGGTGTTAGCCCTTTTCGTGTTCGCCTTTACCCAATGCGATAAGACCCCCTCCGAACCCGAGGCGGAACAGAGTGTGGCGCAGGAAGACGTACTGGCGGTCTATGCCGAGGCCGAAGTCATCGGCGTTGAGATCGACGCCATAGAAGATTCTGCATTCACCGACTCAACGGAGTTTTTAGAGCGCCGCGCTCGGAGGGCCCTGCGGCGGTTGACGTTCATGCTCAATCAGGTAGGCCCTGTGGTCATGTGGTACGGTGACGAGGAGGCAAAGGCGCTCATCCAGCTTGCCCGGGAAGCACAAAACGATGCCGTGGAAGCTATCGAGGCCGGTGATTATGAAGGGGCGTTTGAGTACATCCAGGAGAGCGCTTTTTATGCCATGGAGGCTTTGAAGCTGGTCCGGGAAGACATTGAGGAGCAGAAGGAGGAAATCATCCGAAGGCTCCAGGAAGGCATCGAAAATACGCAAGGGCTACTGGATGATGTGTGGGCGGCACTGGAGGGGGAGGAGAACGAAAGGGCAGAAAGATTGTATAACAGGGCTACCTCGCATCTCGATCTGGCCCAGGAAGCCCTGGAGATAGAGCGATTGAGGCGGGCCGGCTATCATTTGAGGATGGCCAACAGGCTGGCACACATGGCACTTCACGTTCTTGAACACAGCGAAGACCCCTTATAATCCTCGTTTACGCTCCAGCATAAGGGCAAAGGATAATACCTTTGCCCTTTTTTTTACTTGAAATTAATCGTAGGGATCATTATCATTGACTGGTGTTCAGAAAATAAAGCCATGCAGAAGGAATGCACCCGCATAGCAAGCATACCCCGATGTTAATTACGTCCTTTTGCATGACCGGATAGTCCCATCGTGAGGATGCATAATCGAATCCTCTGGCTCCCGCAACGCGTATCTTCTCGATTATCCGTGTAACCGGAGGTGTGAATGACCTTCCTTCACACTCTCTCATAACGTTTCACCCGTACGCTGCCTGTCGATAATGCTCCTTTAAAAGGATGGAGAAATGAACGATCTCCATGAAGCCAGTTGATGATGAGGATGTTCAGGGTGTACTTTGGGATTTGTCATCATTACGAATCAGTAAGTGTACGAACAATTTTTGGTTTTTTTATAATTTCGTTGTCCTAGTTGGAATTCCTGAATCAGGAGGAGGGTTACTCATGAAGTCTATCGTTCGATTCTTTCAGTGGACCTTCGTAGTGGCTGTTTTGATGACAATCGTCATGTGCGGATCGTCCAACCTGCTAATGGAGTACGAATTCAACAACCGGACGGCTGCTGCCATGATGGCCTTGCCACCGCCACCGGAGGTCTTCACCGACAGTTGGTTTATGATCGATAATGACAATTTGGCAGAAGCGGCCATTAAAATCGGAACGACCATCGCCAAGGAAGTCGAGGTTCAGAAAACCCGTGATAAATTGAGTCTCGCCATGGAGGATGTCGATGTCCCAGAGCGAATTCGGGAGCGTACGCTGGAACGATGTGGAAAATACCTGCGTTATCGGCCCGTAGACGATACGGATGACGCTGATTTTCTGTTCGACATACAAATAGAGCACTACGGCATCGACGCCAAGTCGTGGAGCGCCAGTGTGCACTTCAAGATCGACGTGAACGTCTATCTCATCGATAACAAGCAGGGCATCGAGGTCTGGAAAAAGCATGTGAAGGAACAAATGCCTGTTTCACGGTCGATCTTCGGCCTGCCCGATGAAGCGGGGGACATCATCACGGCCATATCTCTGTCGGAGCTCTCGGTGGATGAGATGGTGGTAGGCTTCGATCAACTGGCAGGGTATACGGCCGATCAGATAGCACGGAACCTGCAGAGGGATTTTTCCAAGGCAAGGTCCAAGCGAGAATGATCAACACGGTTCAATGGAGTATACATCGGTAAAGATCCGAAATAAGATACACACTCGAACCGTCACCATCCCATCGCCCGGAGACGGTTCGCATTCGCATTGTCAACGAGGAAAAAACCTGCATCAACAGAGTGATCCGAGAACAATCTGATCATAAACGTAGAGGAGGGAGTCATGAGAAATCGTCGATATGTTATCGCAATTTGGGCAGCGGTTGTACTGCTCCTGCTCATCGCGGCGTGTGCGGCGGGAAGCGAAAGGTTCGAAGCCAAACCGGCGGGTTTCTGGGCCGGGCTGTGGCACGGTCTGATCTGCTGGATCACGTTCATCATTGGCCTGTTCACGGATTCCGTCCGTATGTACGAAATCAACAACACGGGTAACTGGTACGACTTTGGGTTTATCCTGGGCGCCCTGATAGCTCTGAGCAGCGGCTGGGGATCCTCCTGCAAGAAAAAACGGAAGAAGCGTGCTGAAGAAAAGGAATGGGAAGAGATTGCCGAGAAAGTTGAGGAGAAGATCCGTAAGGGTATCAAGAATTGGGTGGACGAGAAAGAAGACAAGGACATGGACTGGAACGAGATAGGGAAGAAGATCGAGGAGAAGATCAAGCGTGAGTTGAAGAAATGGGCGGAGGAGTAAGGTCGTCCATTATTTTGAAGCTGTCTGTATTCCATCTGAAGTAATCATTAAAGGGATTATAACGATTATAAGGGAATCTTCTCAGCAGAAGGTTCCCTTGTCTGTAATCACGCGACGACACTATCGGTTATCAAACAAGACACAGGTACATGGAACTGCGCAAGTTAAGACTCTATCACCTCAAAAAGCAGCGTTTGCTCCAGAAAGCGGAAATGGAAGTGTATGCCGATGTGTTCAGGGATCACATCGCACTTCATTCCACCGATTACTTAACCCCGTACCTTTCGTTGTGGGCACGGATCGAAAATTTCGATCCGGTCGTTCTGTTCGACGATTTGAACCGGCACAGGAATGCATTCCGGCTCCGGGCCTTTCGTGGAACGGTCTTTGTCGTCCACAAAGATATCCTTAACGACGTCGTCTTGGGCTTGAGGATTTTTCTCGCTCCGATGATGGCCGAGGCTCAGAGAATGGCGACCAAAGCCGGGATCGACTTAGACTCCTTGGAACAGAGGGTGCACGAGTTGCTTTCCGGCAACCGCTGGCTGACCGTCCGTCAGATAAAAAAAGAACTGGAGGATGATGTCGGAGGCGAGCCGTTTATCCTCCTTCAGAGACATCTGGAATTCAAGAATGTGGTGGCCAGGACGAGTCAAAGGTACCTGACGGATAAGATCATTCGATACGGGCTGATGGAAGAATGGATGCCGGACATCGATCTGGACGGACTGGATCCTAAGAAAGCGGCAGACTCAGTGGCGCTCAAATACATCCAGACCTTTGGCCCTGTGTGCCTGGACGATCTGTCATGGTGGCTTCCGTTGAATAAAACGAAGGCGAAAAAGCTGCTGGAACGATTGGAGCATCGGTTGTCGATCTTCGCGTTCAACGGAAGAGAGTACATCTTCGATAAAGAAGACCATAAGGTATTTGAAGCATGGGATCCACCCGGGGATGGGATTCACATCGTGAATTATCTTCCGTACGAGGATCATTTTCCCAAGGCGTATAATATCCGGAACTGGTACGTGTCGGATGACACCACGCCCAAGGTGTTCCACGTGGCCCGACTGGATTGGGGACAGATACGTCCGTACATCTGGCTGGACGGGAAAATCGTCGGCCGCTGGGAACTGGAATGGACGAGCAGGGCCAGATCGTCGATGCGGGTTGACATCATCGACCTGAACGAAGAGGTCTCCCTGTCCCCACAAATCCAGCAGGAAATCGAAACGAAGAAGGACGCATTGGAGACGTTTGTGAACATAAAGTTGATTCCCCTGATGAAATGATATCCCCGGTCCCTGACACGGTCATATTGGACATTCTCACAATTTTACTTGAAATTGTCTCCTCAAATATGTAAGTTCTTCGTGAGCTTCTATCTATCGTACGATTCGTAAGATGCCTTTTTAGAGGAGGTCCCTAATGGAGAAAAAAACAAGTAAGGTCACGGCCTTTGCCTTGGTTGTTTTTTTATTCATCAACCCCTCATGGAATACAAACGTTTGTGGCTCGAATCCGCAGAATGATTTGACTCGGAGCCGACTGGCCTACCTTACCAGCTATGAAGAGAATGAATGGCTTCTGGCACCGGACCCACCGTTCTCAGTACGATCGATGACGGGCAATCCCGTAACCGGGGTTGTGGTTTTCGGCGGCATCGAGAATAAGCAGGGTGCGTTCCTTAAAGACATTACCGGCGGCCAGTGGGAAATCATCGCCGACGTGCCGTTCGGCGTGAATCGAAGCGCTGGCAACAATGAGTTCGGTCCCGTTTTGTTTGGCGGAGACGACAACCGCCAGGTAGCCTACATGAGGAGATATACGGACAACGCCTGGAACACCATATCTCAGGCACCGTTTGTCATCGCGGACATTGCCGGGGACAACGAGTTCGGTCTCATCATCGTTGGAGGGGAGAATAAACGCAAAGTCGCCTACATGCGGCGCTATTCGGAGAACAAATGGTACGTCGTGACCGATGCCCCATTTGCGGTGGAAGTCGTTTCTGGTGATAATGAAAAAGGAATCATCGTAGCCGGTGGCATGGATCGCAGGAAAGTGGCCTACATGAGAAGCTACGAAGATAACAACTGGCAGGTCGTGAGCGATGCTCCCTTTCCCATCATCGACGTGGCCGGGACGAATCATTCCGGGCCCGTTGTCGTCGGTGGGGAGGGCGACCGGCAGGTAGCCTACATGGACAACTACCAGGAGAACAAGTGGAGGGTGGGAGCTCCTGCGAGCTTTCCCGCTTTTGAAATCAGCGGTACCAACGATCAGGGAATCGTGGTCAGCGGCGGCGGGCAGAGCCGGATCAAGACCATCGTGAAAAAAGTGTATAAGACGGCTGTCGTGGAATTTAACGAGAGGGGAGATCTGGGCATTCCCGATGCCGGAGCCATCGTCGCGGAGTGGATCACGACGTCCCTGAATAAAACCGATGCCTTTGAAGTGTACGAGCGGCTCTCGTTGAGCAGTCTGATGGAAGAGCACAAGCTGGGCGCCACGGGCATGATGGACGAGGAGACGATGGCACAAATCGGACGGGTCCGTGGTGTGCAGGCCATCGTCACGGGCAGTGTCATTAAGTTCGGGGACATCATCTCCGTGACGGCAAAAGTGGTCGATGTGGAAACGGCAAAGATCATCGATTCTGCAGACATCAAGGTGAACAACATCAACGCCATATCGTCTGAAATCGACAAGCTGGCATGGGAGCTGGCAAAACATTGATGGGTCGTTTACATCACCAAACGCTGGAATGAAACACGACGTAAATCGCCATTTATAGAAGAAACAAGCCTTTGCGTCTTCATCGAAGCGTGAAGGCTTTTCGTTTGGGAGAGAAAGCCGTCTTTCTTTTCAGCCGACAAGAAAGAGGGGGGTCACGAAATCGCTTTCTTGAAACGCAACAAATTCCTTTTGGAATATCCCGTCCATAAGGGTCATCCTCGTCCCCGCTTATATCCTCCTTTTATCTTGCATGGGAAAGACCTTTTTCTCCGATGCTAAAGATTTTTCGGATGCCTGTTAAGCATCACAAATAGGCACTTTTTGGAAATGGTGCGACTCGTTTTATCGTCGATTTTATACCAATGAAATCGAATCGGACGCTATCGGCCTAGCTCTTGTTGAAACCTTTGGAAATGAACAAACGTCTCTTGAACAAGAGAGGATGTGATGGAAAAGATCGATTTAAAAAAGAAATGGAAGCATCTGTACGCACCCTCTTCCAAGAAGGTGGACGTCGTGGATGTCCCGGACTTTCCGTTTGTGATGGTAGACGGGAGGATCGAACCGGGCATGGAACCCGCCACATCTGCGGCATTCCAGGATGCCCTGGGCGCCTTGTACGGTGTGTCGTACACGCTTAAGTTCATGTCCAAGCTTCGTGAGGACGATCCTGTCGACTTTACCGTGATGGCCCTGGAAGGCCTGTGGTGGACCGATCCCAGAGAGTTTGATATGACTAAAAAAGACGAGTGGAAATGGACGGCCATGATGATGCAGCCCGAGCATATCACGGAGGCGATGTTCAAGAAGGCCGTCCAAGAGGTCGGCAAGAAAAAGGACAATCCGGCGCTGACGAAAATCCGGTTTCAACGTTTTCATGAGGGTCTCTGCATGCAGATCATGCACATCGGCCCCTACGCAGACGAGCCCGAAACCATCGCAAAGATGCATGCCTTTGCCCAGGAGCACGGCTACCGACTCCGGGGCAAGCATCACGAGATCTACCTGGGCGATCCGCGGCGGAGCAAGCCGGAGCGACTGAAGACCGTCCTGAGACAGCCGGTGGAAGCTCCATGAATATAAAGTCCGAGCAAGATAATCAATAAAATCTCATCGCAGGGCGTTGAAAAATCTAGTTCAACGAATCCATTTAAAATCCCTAAGAGGTCACGATTTTGTTCGATGAAAGTAGGGAAAAGCACATCTGGACGAGTCTAAACTATAGGATGATGAAATGAAGGTCAACAGGATTTTAACATTTTTCTTTGTCTTAATCGTCACACCCTATATATTGGGACGATGTCCTCGGGTACTTGCGAAACAGGACACATCCATCGAAGGCGAGGTCGATACTTACGTAAAGCCCTACATCGACATGGGGTGCTTCAGCGGATGTATCCTGGTGGTCCGGGAAGGCAACATCCTGCTGAAGAAGGGCTATGGTATGGCCAACGTTGAACTCGGTGTGGCCAACGGGCCGGAGACCGTGTTTCACATCGCCTCGGTGTCGAAACCGTTTACGGCTGCGGCCATCCTGATCCTGCAAGAACGCGGTCTCTTGAGTGTGAACGATCCCCTGACTGTTTATATCCCCGACTATCCGGGCGGCGACAAGATTACTCTGCACCACCTGATGACCCATACATCGGGCATACCCAACGTGAATGACTTCCCAGACTACGACGCGAAATCGAAGTTCTCGCACACCACGAGCGACCTGGTGGCATTGTTCAAGGACAAGCCCACGATGTTTGAGCCGGGAGAGCGTTACAGCTACAGCAATTCGAATTACAACCTGCTGGCGTACATCATCGAGCATGTATCCGGGATGAGCTACGGCGAATTCCTCCAAAAGAATGTATTCGGTCCCTTAAACATGGAGAGTACGGCGCATCATGGCCATGCCGGCACGCTCATCATGAACCGGGCTTCGGGGTACGTGCCCGTAGGGATCGAGGGTTTTAAGAACGCGCCCTTCATCGACTGGTCCATCAAGACGGGTAACGGCTCGTTGTATTCCACGGTCGACGACCTGTACGCCTTCGACCGAGCTCTGTATACCCAAAAGCTCCTGAAGAAGTCCAGCCTTGAGCAGGCGCTCACAGAGCATATCGAGGGTGTTGGATACGGATGGTTCATCGGCAAGCGCCACGGCCGGAACGTGATCCGCATCAACGGCCGGTCTCCCGGTTTTGGGTCGGCGTTCCAGCGCTACGTGGACGACGATGTCTGTATCGTCGTGTTGAGCAACAACTACGCTGCGACGGCCAGTGCCATCGCCGATGGTGCTGCTGCCATCGTTTTTGGCGAGCTTTACGAAATTCCGAATATCATCGAACCTGTATCGTTGAGCCCGCAGCAGATGGAAAGATTTACGGGCTGGTATCAATTCGGCGATACGTTCTATGTCCCCAACGCGAGATATCGTATGGAAAGCAGGGGAGATTATCTGTTGATGCGACTGGGAGATTGGAGTACATCCCTGGTTCCCCAGTCGGATGCAACGTTCTTTATTAGAGAGTTCTGGGCCACGGTCTCTTTTGTCAAGAACGCCGGAGGAGACGTGTCCCATCTGCTCTGGGGAGATTTTAAGGCTCTGAAAGTCGATGATGAAGACTAAAGCTACCCACTTATCTCTGGACAGCTATTGTTGATCTTTCGTATACGATCCAGAAAGACGGAAAATGAAATGGAGGCAGACATGTCCATGTATAAAGTCATCTTTGATAACCTGCGGTGGGAAACACCCATGGATGGAATACGGTTCAAGGCAGTCCGACACGGCGGAAAACAGCTGCGGCTCGTAGAGTACACGAAAGCGATGCCGCCCCATTGGTGTGAGAAGGGCCACATCGGGTATGTGCTGGAAGGACAGTTCGAGATCGCCTATGAAAAGGACGTCGAGATATACGACGTGGGCGATGGCGTGTTCATCCCTTCGGGGAGCGAACACAAGCACATGGGTCGGGCGTTGACGGAGGTGGTGCGGATTATTTTCGTGGAAGAAGTCTGATGAACCCATCCCCTGACGAACAGTCTATGGTATCAACAGAATCGGACCCGTCATCTTATACAGGGAGGAACCGATGAAAGATCGCGTTTGCCTTGTGGCCGTTTTGGCCATCGTTCCGCTTGTTTTCTTCTGCCAGGAACAGGCGCACATCAAGGATACGGTACGTGTGGACTACACCATGGCCGAACAGACCGTGGAGTGGCTCCGGTTTATCAACACAGGTGCCGATGACGCCTCGGTCAAACAGTTTTTCATGGAAAAGGTGGCGCCCACGAGCGGATGCCAGGCCATTATCCATCACTGGGCACGGTTCAGGACATGGAACGAGGAAACATTCTACACATTCATCATGGAGGCGCTGGGCAGAGTGCCTACCGATCAACCCGTTACGGGCGGGGATGGATCGTTGACGGCGTTCGGTCGGAGAAAAAAACTCTGGCAATCGGCACTGGCCGACCCGGATCGTCTCGGCCAGGACATCGAAGCGCTGAAAAAAATCCGGCTGAAGGATAAGGCGCTGGAGATAGCCAAGGCCTATCTGCCCGTTGAAGCGGTGGTGAGCAACGATTTCTATATCGTGGCGTTCGGAGCTTCCACGGCTTTCTCTGTGGGCAAGGAAAACGGATACGATCTGCTTCAGCTGTCCAAAACACCCGAGGGTGATATCGATACGGAGGTTGTGATCTCGACCTTTGCCCACGAGATGCATCACTCGGGATTCTCTCATTGCATCCAAACGTATACGCCCGGCCTGGAAGATGATGAACATGTGTTTCTCGTCGGTATTCTGGCCGCCGAGGGCATGCCCACTTACTTCATCAACAAACCCTTTGACCATCTGGATGTGCTGAGGTCGAGCCCAGAGCCGCTTTACCAGGCCCTGGCCAGAGACTGGGAGAACCATCTGGCTTCCATGCGCGCACTTTACAGAAAGGCTCAGGACGATATTCTGTCGAACCTCCGGGGAGACATCGGTCAGCATGAAATCATGGATTCGTGGATGGGAGGCGTGCAGGGTCCGGCCTATGCATTGGGCTCGAACATGTTTTCCGTCATCGAGGCAAGCCTGGGCGTGGATTCGGCAAAATCGGTTCTGAAGAACGTACTCCGGTTCCCGTCCGTCTACAACCGCGCGGCGAAGATAGGAAACGAACAGGGGGGATCGTATTTTGTGTTTGATGACGATTTTATTAAAAAGGTGTCCGCTTATCATGGTACGGAATAAGAAGATAAGGCCCGAAAATAGTGCCGTCTCCGAATCCGTCGTGTCTGCGGAAGACAGGCAAATCGATCTCGTCGTGTTCGACATAACGGGAACCACCGTTCAAGACCGGGGTGAGGTGGTTCAAGCCTTCATGGCTGCTCTGGATGCCCACGGGGTTGAAGCGACAGAGGACGAACTGTATGCCTGTCGCGGCCTTTCCAAGCGGGACGCCATCGAGTTGTTACTGGGGAAAGAGCATCCAGGGGATGTCTCCCGAATCCAAAGGCGAGGCAACCGAATATATAAAACGTTCTGCAAACAACTGAAGCGCCAGTTCATCGAAGAGGGCGTTGCACCTGTCTCCAACACCAAGCTGGTCTTTGAATGGCTTCACCGCCGGGGAATAAAGACCGCCACCACCACGGGTTTTAATCGTGAAATCACACACCTGATCCTGAAACAGCTCGGCTGGCACAAGGACCTGTTGGATGCCTCGATCTGTGCCGACGATGTATTGCGAGGGCGGCCGGCTCCGTACATGATCTTTCGTGCGATGGAGAGGACGGGGGTTACGGATGTCGATCGTGTCATCAAAATCGGCGATACATCTGCGGATATCGAAGCAGGCCGAAACGCCGGCGTCTTCATTTCCATGGGCGTGCTTTCGGGAGCCCATACCGAGGCACGTCTCAAGATGGCCGATCCCGATTACCTGATCGGGAGCGTGGCAGACCTGCCGGTGCTGCTCCAAAAGGAAGCGTACATCCCGGAGACATCCTAACATCGGAGAGGAATGGACTATGGAACGTGTAGACGGCATCGGAGGTGTTTTTATCTATGCCGACGACCCTGAACAACTGTCAGACTGGTACGAACAAAACCTGGGCATTCCGTTGGAAAAGAATCCCGACGGTTCGTATTACCATGTTTTTGTGTACCGAAAACGTCGGCATGTCGGGAATATGGCAAGCACGACGTGGGCCATTTTTCCGGCAGAGCACAAGCCGCTTCCGAAAGAAAAGAAGGCCATGGTGAACTACAGGGTGAACGATATTCAGAAGATGATTAACCAGCTTCAGGCCCATGGCATTCAGATCGACAGGTTTGAGTCCTACGATTACGGGCATTTTGCCTGGTTGAACGACCCGGAGGGCAATCCCATCGAACTTTTTGAGGACAAGTTCGATTATTCGGCATACGAGGAATAGGGAGGATACGATGTTCATCGTGCATGTTTTTGTTCACGTGAAACCGGATCGTGTGGAGGATTTCAAGCAGGCCACGCTTGAGAATGCTCGTAACAACCTAAAAGAGACGGGCGTGGCCCGGTTCGATGTGGTCCAGGAGATGGATGATCCCACACGGTTTATCCTCGTGGAGGCCTATCGAACGCCCGACGACCCGGCGAAGCACAAGGAAACCGATCATTACAAAAAATGGCGGGATACCGTGGCCGGGATGATGGCCGAGCCGCGGTCGAGCATCAAGCTTGCCAACGTATTCCCCGGCGATGGGGGGTGGGGCTGAGAATGCGGTTCGAGTTTGCCACGGCTTCTCGGATCGTCTTTGGTCCGGGTACGGTTCAGGAGGTACCTTCGTCAGCCCGAGGAATGGGGAAACGAGTCATGCTGGTGACCGGAAAGAGCCGGCAACGTCCGGCGCCCCTGCTGAAAGCACTCAAAAAAATCGGAATAAAAACAACTGTATTCCAGGTGCCCTGCGAGCCCACCGTGTCGTTGGTCTGCCAGGGTGCAGAACGGGCCCGTCAGGATGACTGCGACCTGGTGGTCGGCATGGGCGGAGGAAGCGTCGTCGATGGGGCCAAGGCTATGGCGGCATTGGTGACCAACGATGGCGACATCTTCGATTACCTGGAGGTCATCGGACGCGGCAGGCCGTTGGATAAGGATCCCATCCCCTGTATCGCCATACCCACCACGGCGGGCACCGGCGCCGAGGTGACCAAGAATGCCGTGCTGGCATCCCCGGAACATGGCGTGAAGGTCAGTCTGCGCAACCCCCGGATGCTTCCCGACCTGGCCGTCGTCGACCCGGATCTGACCCATACCATGCCGCCGGCATTGACGGCCAGCTCCGGCCTGGATGCCCTGACCCAAGTGCTGGAATCCTTCGTTTCTGTCAAATCCAACCCGCTGACAGATTCGCTGTGCCGAGAGGGCCTGAAGCGTGCCTCCCGCAGCCTGAGACAGGCGTATCATCATGGCGAGGATCGGACAGCTCGGGAGGATATGGCCATGGTCAGTCTTTTGAGCGGCCTGGCCCTGGCCAATGCCAAGCTGGGAGCCGTGCATGGGTTCGCCGGTCCCATGGGAGGCATGTTCTTGGCTCCTCACGGTGTAATATGCGCCCGCCTGCTGCCTTTTGTGATGGAGGCCAACGTCCGGACTTTGGAAGCGCGCGGTTCGGCCGACCTGTTGATGCGTTACGTTGAGGTCGCCCGGATTCTGACGGAGAAGCCCGATGCCAAGGCGGAAGACGGCATCGCCTGGGTACATGCACTTTGCTCGGATTTTCAAATACCCGCCCTTTCGGACTTAGGCGTATCCGAGGATCAATTCATGGAAATCGTATCCCGGGCCAAGAAGGCCAGCAGCATGAAGGGTAATCCCATCGTACTCACGGATGAGGAAATGACGCGCATCTTGGAGCGGGCCGTTTAGGGAATTCATCTACCCTGGGACACCCATCCAACAGGGTGTTGCCGGGTCATCGGATCGTCCGACTGCATCGTTTTGAAGGAAATATCCCCTCTTCGATAGAAGGGAACGTGTACGCAAGATATCATTGGAGACTGCTTTATGCTTGATATAAACAGGAACAAGGCATGTATCATCGGATGTGCGATTCTTGCGCTTTTCATTGTCATTCATGTTAGCCATTGCTCAAGGCAGGAATCCGAAACAGCCTTACATATGATCGTGGTTCGGCATGCAGAGGCTTACACGAACCTGGACGGCACCCGGGACATGCCCCAGCAGGAGCGGGATTCCCTGACCCCCAGGGGCATCGAGCAGGCCGAAGCCGCCGGAAGGGCATTGAAGAAACGCCTTGTCGCTAGATGGATCAGCTCTCCGGCAGGGAGGGCAAAGCAGACGTGCGAGATTATCACGGCTGAAAACAGGGTACCGGGCGAGTTGGTAACGGACAGCGCATTTGTCTCGACCCGGGATGGCGTGCTTTCCGACGGATCGCCTGTCCCCTGGGCATGGCGGGAAGCCCAGTGGAAGGCCGGGAAGGATCCCCGTCCGATAGGTGGTGAATCGCTGTCCGATGTCGTGGAGAGGGTTCGCGGAAAGATTGAATCCCTGAAACGGGAATACACAGGCCAGACGGTGGTCATCGTCACACACAGCGATGTCTGTGCTGCTATGGTAGGGCATGCGATGGGAACTCCGATCACGCAACGTGTGTCTCTGCATAAGGTCGGGTTGGCCGAGATTGTGGAGATTCGTGTTCGTGGTGATGGTTTGTGGGAAATGATGGAAAGCTCGAATCCGTCGGTGTCTTCCTATCATTGAATGGCCATAGGACGAGAGAGCGCATATCTCCGTCCGATGTTCACATACAGCATCCGTCCAGTCTCCCTATAATCCGACTCATAGAGAAGGACATTCCAAGTCATCCGTCATCTCTGTTAACTTGACTTTTACGGTTCGGGTCTGTACATTTCAGTGAATCGAATATCCTAAGAGTTGCCCATGAACGCAATCGATATCATCATCGTACTCATCCTTGCCTTTTTCTGTGTCAAGGGCTTCTTCCGCGGTTTCATCATGGAAGCATTCACCCTGGTGGGGCTTTTTCTTGCCTACATCATTGCCCTGCGAGAGATGAGTGTGTTGGCCGTTGTTTTCGGAAAGGCTGTCGATGTTCCTCCCTGGGCGGCTACGGCACTGAGTTTTTTCGTAATTTTTGTCGTCGTCGTGTTTTTCTGCCGGTTGATAGCCGGGGCTCTGAGAAAACTCCTGCAATGGACGCTTCTGGGCTGGCTGGACCGGGGTGGTGGCGTGGTATCCGGCCTGTTCAAGGGCGCCCTGGTGGCGAGCCTACTGGCTTTGCTGGTCTCCTTGATCCCAGTCAACGAAGCGATGGAAGAAGCACAGAAACAGTCGTTCCTTTTTCAACCGGTCCGTTCTGTGGCTCCTGCGGTCTTCAACTTTGTCAAGCGCACCATCCCGCAGACAAAAAGTTTCTACGAAGAAGTACGAGAGACGATCGACAAGACCACCGATGCCGTCCAAGAGCGTGGTTTGTCCAAACAGCTCGAAGAATTCCAGGAGGAAATCGAGAAGCGGGTCAAGAAGGATGATTGACGCCGCGGCCCAGACGCTGGAGCTGGATTCCATCCTGACACAGGTGTCGGGATTGACCGTCTCCTCTCTGGGCAGGGAACATATCGAAGGCCTGGTTTCGTTTACTGATGCCGACGATTTGAAGGAGGAACTGGATCGTGTGACGGAGATGAAAGACCTGCTGGAATTCGACGATCCTTTTCCTCTCCAGGGATTCGAGGACGTGCGGACTGCACTGAAGCGTGCCGAGATCGTCGGTGCGTTCCTGGACCCCAAGGACTTCCTGAATCTGCATGCCATCCTGTTGATGTCCAGGCTGATAAAAAAGTACTTTACAGAACGATCCGAGAAGTATGCCGCCCTCCAAAAAATCGTCAAAAACATCTCCCCCCAACCGGAATTGGAAAAAGAAATCGATCGTGTCGTCGATTCTCACGGTGAAGTAAAGGATAAGGCATCCGAAACTCTGCACCGGATTCGTCGTGAACGAAACCGATTGGAATCTCGCGTACGCAGCCGTCTGGAGTCCATCCTCCAATCGATGCTCTCCAAGGGATATGCACAGGAAGACACCCTGGCATTCCGGGATGGCCGGCTGGTTGTCCCCATCAAGGAAGCCCATCGAGCCAGGCTGAAAGGGATGGTCTTGGATCAATCGGCCAGCGGAGCCACGCTGTACGTGGAACCCCTGGATGTCCTGGACACGAACAACGACATCCGCCGCCTGAGAGTGCAGGAACGGCAGGAAATCGAGAAGATTTTGATCCGGTTGACGGATCGCATCAGGGAGCAAATCGCGGAGATCAAAGAGAATCTGATGATTGCGGGCCGGCTGGACGCCCTGATGGCAAGAGCTCGGTTCTCGCAGCAAATCGGGGGTCATCCGGCCGAGATCGCTCAGGACGAGACCCTCGAGTTGAAACAGGCCCGGCATCCGCTGCTGATGATGCGCGAGAGTGGTGAGGAGGTGGTGCCCCTGTCGTTGTCTTTGGGCGGCGAGGTGAAGACGCTGGTCATTACCGGGCCCAATGCCGGGGGGAAGACCGTGGCCCTGAAAACGGTGGGGCTTCTGGCGTTGATGCATCAGCACGGTTTCCACGTGCCTGCATCTCTCGGGACGTCGATTCCCATGTTCACGGGCGTGTATGCCGATATTGGAGACAGGCAGTCCATCCAGCAGGATCTTTCCACGTTCTCTTCGCACATGAACAATATCAAAACGATCCTGGACCGCGTGGATGCACACAGTCTGGTCCTGCTGGACGAGATCGGTTCGGCCACCGATCCTGCCGAAGGGTCGGCATTGGCCGAAGTCATTCTTCAGACTCTGACTCAGGAGGGATGCCTGACTCTGGCAACGACGCATATGGGATCGCTCAAGGTCTTCGCCCACGAGGAGCCAGGCGTGGGAAACGGGTCCATGGCCTTCGACCAGAAAACCCTGAGGCCGACGTACCGGTTCCAGGCGGGACTTCCGGGATCGTCGTATGCGTTCGAGATCGCCGAACGGCTGGGACTCTCGCTGGATATGGTGAAAGCGGCCAAGCAGCTTGCAGGAGAAGAACGGGGAAAACTGGATCGCTTGATCTTCCACATGGAGGAGGAGCTCCAGCGTACGCATCGTTTGCTGGAGGAAGCGGAAATCAAGGAAAGCCGGCTATCGGGTCTGGTGAAGCTTTATCAGGATCGGCTCGACGAACTCCAGGAATCGGGCGAGGAAAGAAAACAAGAGATCCTGCAGGAAGCCGAGGATGTACTACAGGAAGCCAACGTGACGATGGAGCAGCTCGTCCGTGAAATAAGACAACAGCAGGCCAGCCGCGAGGCTATTCGGGCAGCCAAGGAAAGGATTCAAACTCAGAAGAAGCGTATACAAAAGCTCTCCAAAAAGAAAAAAGTTACTCGTACGGCCTCGCTCAAGCGCGGCGATTGGGTCGTTTGGGAGGGGCATCGTGGCAGGGGCGAAATCGTCTCAGAGCCGGATAGCTCGGGAAGGCTCCTGGTTCAGTGGGACGGCTTTAAACTCCGGGTACCGGCCAGTGCCTTGAGTTTGACAGACGGCCCGAAAGCGAAGCGCCGTTCCACGGGTTTTACGTCCTACTCATCGAGTACGGATGTGAGCAACGAAATCGACCTCCGGGGAATGACGGCTATGGAGGCTTTGGAAGCCGTTGAACGGTATTTGTCCGATGCGGTACTGGCCGGATTCAACCAAGTAGGCATCATTCACGGCAAGGGGACGGGCGTGTTGCGGCGTGAAGTGGGCAAGTATTTGAAGGGTCATCCGCGGGTCAAGAGTCAGCGGCTGGGGAACTGGAACGAGGGCGACACCGGCGTTACCATCGTGGAACTCAAATGAAGATACCGGACGACAAAATCGACGAAATCCGTGAAGCCACGGACATCGTAGAAATTGTTTCTCAGTATGTCACGTTGAAAAAGCGAGGAAAATCCTTCCTGGGTCTCTGCCCGTTCCATACCGAGAAAACCCCATCCTTCAGCGTCGATCCCGTGAGAGGTTTTTTCCACTGCTTCGGTTGCGGGGCCGGAGGCAACGTGTTTACGTTTGTCATGCAAATGGAACGGGTCAGCTTCCCCGAGGCCGTGCGTTCTCTGGCAGAAAAGGCGGGAATCCCCCTGCCGAAGTTTCAGCGGGACGATGTCTCAGTGAAGGAGACGGAAACCCTGTACCGTGCCAATCAATTTGCCGCCTCGTATTTTCAGAAATGCCTCACTCAGTCCGAGGGAGGAAAGAAGGCGCTGGCGTATATTCGAGCCCGGGATTTCAGCCCAGAGACGATGGAGACATTCCAGATCGGGTACGCCCCGGACGTCTGGGACGGACTTATGCGCAGGGCCGGTTCGGAACGTCTGCAGCCGGATATCCTGCGAAAGGCCGGGCTGGTCGTTCCCCGAAAAGACGGACAGGGATACTACGACCGGTTCCGGGGACGGATCATGTTCCCCATCATCAATCCTTCGGGTCGAATCGTCGGGTTTGGCGGTCGGGTGCTGAACGGCGATGAAAAAAGTCCAAAATACGTAAACTCCCCAGAGACTCGCATCTATCAGAAAAGCCGCATCCTGTACGGGCTTTTCCAATCCAAATCGGGCATTCGCAGAGAGGACAGGGCCATCCTCGTGGAAGGATATACGGATGTATTGCGGCTCCATCAAGAGGGATTTGATTACGGAGTGGCTACGTCGGGTACGGCCCTCACCCAGGAGCAGGCCAGGCTGCTGTCCCGGTATACCAAGAACATTGTCCTGGTATTCGATGGGGATTCGGCGGGATTCAAGGCGGCCCTGAGGGGACTGGAAGTTCTGGTTGAGGCGAGCCTGAACGTGCGTATCGCACCTCTGCCTCCGGGCACGGATCCCGACAGTCTCTTGAGAGAGCAGAAACCATCGGATATGGAAGAACGGCTGGAATCGGCCCAGACGTTCATCGATTTTCAAATCAGCCGATTCCGTGAGTCGGGGAAGCTCTCGACACCGGGCGACAGGGCCGCGGCGGCCCGGACGATCCTACAGACGGTCGGAAGGATACGCGATCCTCTGGAGCGAAATCTGACGGTTAAAGATTTAGCCGAAAAATTGGGCATCGATGAATCCCTCCTCAGCCGGCAGTTGCGCCAGACACGTCGCAGCGGAAAGCCACCAGAGCAAGCTGGCCCATCCCGGCAATCCGTTTCTTCCGCCAGGGAGTCGGCCGAAGAGACTCTCCTAAAACTTCTGATGGAAGACGGACCGCGCTGGGCAGCACGCATTTTCCAATTCGTAAAACCCGAGCAGTTCCGTAAAAAAGAAGCACGCGATTTCCTGGCACACCTGTACCAGGACTTTCTCCACGGGGACATGCCGGATTCCAGAACCGTCATCCATCGGTTCAATGAAAATCCCCGTATGGCGCGGTATGTCACCGGGCTTTTGTCCGAAGCGGTTGGCGACGGAGTGGATCGTGATCAACTGGCTTTCGACTGTGTGTTGAGCCTGAGGAGAGAGGATGTCCAAGAGCAAATCCGGCAAGCGCAGGAGCGAATCAAGCAAGCCGGCGCAAAGGGTGAGGACGATTCGGAGTACATGCGGAGCTATCTGGCTCTGAAGGGCGAGATGGCGCGCATCGAAAAGGAGATGGTGAAGATCTGGAGTGGCGACAGATCTGTGGAATAAATCGTGCTGTACGAGGATAGCATGTTTCCGGCAAAACATGTGTTTTAATCGGATTCGGGCACTTTTCTTTTTCCGAAGTGACAGCCTTCCCAGATTCTGAAATATTCAAAAATCAAAGATTTGTATCATCATACTTCAGGCAAGCATCACCTCTTGCCCGGCGTCTTCGTTTTCCGTTTCGGCCCCACTGGGGTATGAGCACCTGTCCCCGAAATCGTTCCGGTTGACAGTTTCCCGACTTTGAATGCCGACATCCAACACCTCAATCCGTACCGACGTAAGATTTTTTTGGAAAAAATCGATTGTTCTAGAACGCGAACATTCCCACGACTCGCACCCGGATTTTTATGAATCCTGCTGCTTGTTTAATCCGATTTGGGATTTTTCTTTCTGCGGTGCATAAAAAAATCTTGAAATTTGAGGAAAAAATTGTTATACTGACGAGGGCCCATAGCTCAGTTGGTCAGAGCGGCGGACTCATAATCCGTTGGTCGGAGGTTCGAGTCCTCCTGGGCCCACGAGGGACATGAAGGAGGATATATTAGAGGTTGATAAATTGATCTGTTTTTCGGAAAGTTCATTGTCTTCATCAATGGATTCTCTGAAACAAAGGGAATGAACAGGATGAATGTTGCACCTCCAGGGGTGCATTTTTTTATGCGGGGAGAAGGAGTTTAAAAGATAGGAGGGATGATTGCAACAGGTTCTGAACCAATTGACCACACTTCAAGATCTTGACTCCCAGCTTGCCCAACTGGAGAGTTTACGAGGAGATCTCCCCCATCAGGTGAATCGCCTAAAGCAGGAACTTGAGGAGACAGAAAAGACGAAGCAGAACTACGAAGATAAATTGCATGCGTACCAGAAAGAACGAAGCATCGCAGAGATGGAAATCAAGGCTCTGGGGGGGAAGAAGCAAAAATATCAGACGCAACTTTTTGAGGTGAAGACAAACCGGGAATACGATGCCGTGACGCAAGAGATCGAATCCGTAAATGTGAATATCGAAAAGAAAGAGAGCCGGATTCTGGAGCTAATGGATTTGGAAGAAGAAACATCGAAGGCCATCGAGGAGTATAAGGAAGAAGTCCAAAAACTCCAAAAACAACTGGACAACATCAGCCAAGAGCTGGAAAAACAGATGGCCAAGACGGAGAAAGACGAAGCCATCCTCAAACACGAGCGGGAGAAAGTGGTGCATAAATTAAACGCCCGGTATTTCACGGCCTATGAACGGATTCGTAAAGCGAAGAACGGGCTCGCCGTCGTTCCAGTGGTGCGGGGTGCATGTGGGGGGTGTTTCAAGTCACTGCCTCCCCAGAAGATATTAGAAATTCGTCAAATGGATCGTATTTATCTCTGTGAAGTGTGTGGGCGTATACTCATTTGGGATGAAAAAAGGCATGAGGTTTCGGAGTGAACGTGGTGGCCTTTATCGATGGGTCCTCATTGGGAAACCCGGGTGAGGCGGGATGCGGTGTTGTGCTTAAAGATGAAGAGGGGAGCGTACTGCAGATGCTCGGAGAGTACATCGGCAGAGCCACGAACAACGTGGCCGAATACCGGGGTCTTTTAGCTTGTCTCCGACTCGCCAGTGAGATGGGTGTCCGATCTTTGACCGTCTTTTCCGACAGTGAGCTCATGGTCAATCAGATGAAGGGAACCTATCGTGTGAAACAGCCCCATTTAAAAGAGCTTCACTCGCAAGTGCTGGAAGCCATCAGAATCGATTCTCTTCGTTTTAAGATACATCACATACCGAGAGAGAAGAATCGCGAGGCCGACGAATTGGCCCGAAGGGCTATTCGATTACATTCGGTTATCAGAGAATGAGTTCGTTTCCCTGAGGGTAGAATGGGTGATCGCTCCGTTCCATTGATTTGGAGCGGGGAGGAAAGTCCGAACTCCACAGGGTAGGGTGCTCCGATTATCGGAGGCATCTCTGTCCCGATCCCGGAGTGTAGGGACGGGATGGGATGACGGAAAGTGCCACAGAAAACAAACCACCTCGAAGTATTGGGGTAAGGGTGAAAAGGTGAGGTAAGAGCTCACCGGTCTGGCGGTGACGCCAGATGCGCGGTAAACCCCGCCCGGAGCAAGGCCAAATAGGTGGGAAGGTGATCCCCGATATTTCGGGGAGAACACGAGGTGACCCGCTTCGTCTGACCCACGGGTAGGCCGCATTAGATAAATGATCACCGTCCTGTTCTCGATAGCTCGGGAAGGGATACAGAATTCGGCTTATAGTTCTGCCCCCGGGGATGTACTTCATACGGGAAAGAGTGTTGTATTGAAATGGGTAGTCACAGAACCGCCTGATCAGGAGACGTTGAAAGAACTCGTCGACGTTTTAGGCGTTCCCAAAGTAATTGCCAAGATTCTCTACAATCGCGGCATCACATCCCTGGAAGATGCCAAGCTCTTCTTCAAGTCGGATTGGAATGATTTGTACGATCCCTTCCTAATGAAAGATATGGGTAAGGCTGCCGACCGCGTCATTCAAGCACTCCAGCAAAAAGAGCGTATCTTCATCTACGGTGACTACGACGTCGACGGTATCACGGGTGTGAGTCTGTTGATCCTTTTTCTGAAAGAACAGGGCGGAGATGTCGTATTCTATATTCCGAATCGGCTGCAAGAAGGATACGGTCTTTCGACGGCCGGCATTGAACAAGCTTTCAATGTGGGTGCCAAGCTGTTGATTTCGGTGGATTGTGGAATCACGGGTATCGATGAGGTGGCCATGGCTCGGCAGCGAGGCATCGACGTCATTGTCAGTGACCATCATGAACCGAGCAGTACCCTCCCGGACTCGATTGCCATTCTCGATCCGAAACGGGAGGATTGTCCGTATCCCTTTAAGGAACTCGCGGGCGTGGGAGTGGCGTTCAAACTGGTACAGGCCGTATCGCAGAAGCTGAGTCTCGACGAAAAAGCCTACAGACAGTACATCGATCTCGTGGCTCTGGGAAGTGCCGCGGATATCGTGCCCATGATCGATGAGAATCGTCTGCTTGTGAAGAAGGGTTTGGAGAGCATCAATCGCTATGAGCGTCTCGGAATCAGGGCCCTGGTAAATTCCTCGGGATTATCCAGAAAGAAAATCGGGACAGGTCAAATCGTTTTTATACTAGCGCCCCGGATCAATGCTGTCGGCCGATTGGGCAATGCCGAGAGAGCCGTCCGGTTGATGATCAACGATTCCGAGCAACAGGCACGCAACATCGCCAATATACTGGAATCGGAGAACAGGAATCGCAAGAGTATCGATGAGGAGACCTTCCAGGATGCCTTGGAATTGATCGGATCCGTGTATGATGAGGAGACCGATCATGCGGTCGTTTTATCGAAAGAGGGGTGGCATTCGGGTGTCATCGGAATCGTTGCGTCGCGTATCGCCGAACATGTCTACCGGCCCACCATCATGATTGCCGTGGAGAATGGAATCGGGAAGGGGTCGGCCAGGAGTATATCCAATTTTGATATTTATTCGGCCCTGCAAACATGTGAGCGGTACCTGCTGGCCTTCGGCGGACACCGATACGCTGCCGGACTCACCATCGAGCTGGACAAGATCGATCCGTTCAGAGAAGCGTTCAAAAGGGCCGCGTCCGAGATGGTGACCGAGGACGATTTGATACAACGACTCAGGGTGGATGCGGAGATTGCGCTGTCGGAGATAACACCCAAGCTGATTCGTATCCTTAACCAGTTTGCCCCTTTTGGTCCGCGAAATATGCGTCCTGTTTTCCTGTCGAGAAACCTGCAAGTCGTGGGTACTCCAAGGGTTGTGGGCAAGAATCATTTGAAATTCCGAGTCAGGCAAAAGGGTGGGGAGGTTTTCGACGCCATCGGATTCGATCTGGGGAAACTCCATTACTGTCTCACGCCGGGCGAGGAGAACCTCGATATGGTGTATGTTGTGGAAGAGAACTACTGGAACGGTCAAGTAAAAATCCAGTTACGGGTTAAAGATTTAAGGTGAATCCACCGGAACGATCCCTGATGGACAAGATCGGATTCTGAATAAAGGGAAGGGAGAAGCCATGGCCTTTGACGAGTCGTGCAAGATTTGGAAAAATGGAAAATTCATCGACTGGAAGGATGCAACGATTCATCTCGCTTCTCATGTGGTGCATTATGGGAGCAGTGTTTTCGAGGGCACACGCTGTTATAAGACGAATAAGGGCTCGGCCATTTTTCGGCTGGCCGATCATAATAAAAGGCTCCTCAACTCCGCAAAAATTTATCGCATGACGATCCCGCATACGCCAGATGAGCTCAACGAAGCGTGCAAGGAACTTTTACGGATCAACGGATTCGAGGAGGCCTACCTGAGACCCGTCGTATACCGGGGCTACCATTCGTTGGGAGTCGACCCGACGAGATGTCCTGTAGAGGTGGCCATTCTCTCCTGGAAATGGGGTACATACCTGGGGCCCGAGGCTCTGGAGAAGGGCGTGGACGTACGGGTGTCCTCCTGGAACCGGCTGGCCTTGAACACGATGCCATCAATGTCTAAAAGCGGTGCCAATTACATGAATTCCCAACTCATCAAGATGGAGGCCTTGCAGGACGGGTATGTGGAGGGAATTGCCTTGAACTGGAACGGAAGTTTGTCGGAAGGCAGCGGTGAGAATCTGTTCATCGTATCGAAGGGTACGATATACACGCCACAACTTTCGGATTCCATTCTTCCGGGCATTACCCGAGATTCAGTCATCCAGATCGCCAATGATCTAGGGTATGAGGTCGTCGAACGGGCGCTTCCCCGTGAGATGCTGTACATTGCCGATGAAGTCTTTTTCACGGGTACGGCTGCGGAGATCTCGCCCATACGCTCCGTGGATCGTATTGATGTGGGCGAGGGCAGGCGAGGCCCCATCACGAAAGCACTGCAAGATCGGTTTTTTGGTATCCTTTCGGGAGGGATAGAAGACACTCACGGATGGCTGGATTATCTGTGATCTGATGGGATGCGTTCTTTGAGAGTATCGTTCTCCTTCGAATGAAAGAAATGGGGCCTATGAAAAAACGGAGAAGAGCTCGTGAACTGGCACTCAAGGGGATGTACAGCCTCGAAATATCGGGGAATTCCTTGGAGTTGGTCTTGGAGCAGATCTTCCAAGGACGCACGGAAGACGAGGACATCTCGTCCTTCACGGCAGCCCTCCTCAGGAAGACCGTCGAGCATAAGGCATCCCTGGATAAGGATGTCGCCTCGGTGGTCGAGAACTGGGAATTCGGACGCATCGCTCTGGTAGATCGGCTGATTCTCCGATTGGCACTGTGCGAGCTTTTCTTTTTCGAGGAAATTCCCCCTAAGGTGACGATCAACGAGGCGATCGATCTAGCCAAAGAATACAGTACAGCCCAGAGCGGTCGTTTCGTGAACGGTATTCTGGATTCTCTCTATCGTCGACTAAAATCCGAGAACAAAATCAAGAAACGGGGTAGGGGATTGATGGAGTGAGGAATACGAGTAGACCGGTTGCTGTGCCATCGATTACGGTTGATATTGGGTATTCTTGGGCATCCGTATCTATGTATAGATAATCCGGTATCACGGGGTGGGTTTTAGAATAATGTAAACGGGGGTGTTTGATGACAGAGATCAAGATTGAGCGGGATCCCAGTGAGGCGCGGCTGAGGGAACTGGGTGTTACGGGCTGGCCGATTTGGGAGAAGGAAGCATCGGTTTTTCCGTGGACGTATGATACTGAGGAGACGTGCTACTTTCTGAAGGGAGAGGTGGTCGTCACCCCAGAAGGCGGAGAGCCGGTGGAAATGGGAACGGGTGACTTGGTGACCTTTCCGGCGGGCATGTCCTGCACCTGGACAATCCGGAAAGAAGTAAAAAAGCACTACCGTTTGGGATGAGGGGACTGCCAGAAAAATCCACCGTCTCCTTTGTTGTGACCCATGTATGTTTTACGTCGACCTTGTTCGACGTGGTTCGTATGGCACGGAAGACAGGGACGATGAAGGGTGGCCATGCGCATATGCGCAGCTCATTTTTACAAGACAGTCCTAAAAGATACTGTCTCAGCCAGTATAAACCATAATAAGGAAACCAAAGAAAGGAGGCCAGGCTCCGCATGCACATCCTCCAATGAGAATGAACGGCACCTGTCTCATGCAAGTGGAGGATGAATCGCATCTATGTAGAGGCACGGAATTTGACGTGCAGAGCACCTCTGGCTGAATGTCGATCACTCGCATCGAGGATAAATATAGAAAATAACGTTTACGTATTGTCTGCTATTCATAACGCAAAATCAAAACGTTAGAGAAGTTTATAGAAAGGCGTCTTCTGAGAAATATTATGAATGGTCGAATGTTTGCAGCCCGGAACTTCACACAGACTCTCTCGTTAAAAACACGTGAAAGATGACAGTCGTATGAACAAAAACATTCCATTTTAAAAAGTCACTGGTAATTTGGAGTTATACATGTTAGGCAATGTTCTGGAGAAAGTTTTTGGTAGTAAGCATGAGAAAGATATCAAACGGCTGACTCCTGTCGTGGAAGACATCAATCGGATTTTCGAAACACTGAAGGATCTGACTGACGATGAGCTTACATCAAAGACCGATGATTTCAAAGTAAGAATTCAGGAACATATCGGAGAAACTCGCCAAAAAATAAAGGACTTACGGGAAAAACTCAAATCGCCCGAGCACGACGAGAATATAGACTATCTGGAGCTTCGGCAGACGATAGAGAATTTGGAAAAGGAAGAGCACAAGAAGACCGAAGAGGTGCTCTGGGACATCCTGCCCGAAGCCTTTGCCGTGGTCAAGGAGACCTGCCGTCGCCTGCTGGGTAAATCGTGGAAGGTGGTGGAGCACGATGTGGTCTGGGACATGGTCCCCTTCGATGTTCAGTTGATGGGCGGCATCGTTCTCCACGAAGGCAAGATTGCCGAGATGGCCACGGGCGAGGGCAAGACCCTGGTGGCCACGATGCCCCTTTATCTCAACGCCCTGGTGGGTAATGGCGCCCACCTGATTACGGTGAACGATTACCTGGCCCGCCGCGACTGCGAATGGATGGGAGAGATTTTCAAGTTCCTGGGACTCAGTGTGGCCTACATCACCAATGAGATGGATCCCCGGACACGGCAGCCGGCGTACAATGCCGATATCACCTACGGGACCAACAACGAGTTCGGGTTTGATTATCTCCGGGATAACATGGCCATCTCACCGGAAGGACTGGTCCAGCGAGGCCATCATTATGCCATCATCGATGAGGTGGATTCTGTCCTCATCGATGAGGCCCGGACACCGCTCATCATCTCCGGACCTGTGGGCGAATCCAAGAATCGATTTGCGGAGATGAAGCCGCGCGTGGAACAGCTGGTCCGCAGCCAGACAGTACTGATCAACCGGCTGGTGGCCGATGGCGAGCGTCTTCTGAAAGAAGACGGCAAGGAGTACGAGGCTGGCATTAAACTGCTTCAGGCCCAGCGTGGATCGCCCAAGAACAAGCGTCTCCTTAAACTCTTGCACGAGCCCGGCGTTCAGAAGCTCATCCGACGCGTGGAATCGGATTACATGCGGGACAAGAAGCTTCATGAGCTGGACGAGGATTTGTATTTTTCCATCGAGGAGAAAGCACACACCATCGATCTGACAGAGAAGGGCCGTGAGGCCCTGTCCCCGAATAATCCCGATATGTTCATCCTGCCGGACCTGGCCACAAAACTTTCCGAGATCGAGGGAAACGAGAGTCTGGCCGCCTCCACGCAGGAGCGGATGAAGGAAGAGCTCCAGAGCGATTACGCCGAGAAGAGCGAACGCCTGCACAACATCAGTCAGCTCCTCAGGGCCTACTCACTGTTCGAGAAAGACGTCGAGTACGTGGTGACAGAAGACGGCAAAGTCATGATCGTGGACGAATTTACCGGAAGGCTGATGCCGGGCCGTCGCTACTCCGACGGACTTCACCAGGCCCTGGAGGCCAAGGAAAATGTGACCATTGAGCGGGAGACGCAAACCCTGGCCACCATCACGCTCCAGAACTTTTTCCGCCTCTATTCCAAGTTGGCCGGGATGACCGGAACGGCCGAGACCGAGGCCAGCGAGTTTTGGGAAATTTACAAGCTCGATGTGATCGTTATTCCCACCAACGAGCCTGTCCGTCGGGCCGATAACGACGATGTGGTCTACCGTACCCGCAGGGAGAAATACAACGCCATCATCGATGAGATCGCCGGATGCCATGAAGCCGGACTGCCGGTACTGGTGGGTACGATTTCGGTGGAGGTGTCGGAAACCCTGTCCCGCATGCTGAGACGAAGGGGCATTCGACAATCGGTCCTCAACGCCAAACACCACCAACACGAGGCTGAAATTGTGGCCCGGGCCGGCGAGCCGGGCATGGTTACCATTGCCACGAATATGGCCGGCCGGGGCACGGACATCAAGCTGGGTGCCGGTGTCATCCGTTTTCCCGATGAGAGCATCGCCGAGATGGCCGAGGAAGCCGTATCATTGTCAAATCGAGGCCGGAAAGTCCTGATTCATGAGACACCCACGGCGGAGATCGACCGATTCAACGACGCTATTCGAGAAGAGGGCGGTTCCACGCGAATACTCTCCTCCGAGAAGGAGAAGTGGGATATTCTGACGGGAGACGGAGGGCCGGAAGGTGGCGAAATCGTCATCGTCCCGAAAAAAATCGGGGGACCGACGGACACCCGATTCGACCACGACAAGATCGTCCATATCAAGGCCCGGGACTTTGCCGAGGGCGGACTCCACATACTGGGTACGGAACGCCACGAGGCCCGACGTATCGATCGTCAGCTGCGGGGACGATCCGGAAGACAGGGTGATCCGGGTTCTTCCCGGTTTTACCTGTCCTTAGAGGATGATCTGATGCGTCTGTTCGGTTCCGATCGGATTGCCGGTGTGATGGACCGCATGGGTGTGGAGGAGGGTGAGGTGATCACCCATCCGATGATCACGAAATCCATCGAACGCGCCCAGAAACGCGTGGAGATGCGCAATTTTGAGATCCGGAAGCACCTGCTGGAATACGACGATGTGATGAACAAGCAGAGGGAGGTTGTCTACACACGACGCAGGCGTGCCCTGGAGGGAGAGAACCTCCAGGAGGACATCCTGGAGATGATCGAGGATTTTGTAGCCGATACGGTTGACAGATACGCCGAACAGGGCGAGTATGGCGAAGGATTCGATTGGGACGGACTCGGAGAGGATCTGCTCCGGACGATGCTCTTGCCTCTATCCTTATCGGAAGAAGAACAGGCGACCGTCAAAGCCGATGAACTCACCCAACAGTTGACAGAAGCGGCCAAAACGGCCTACGAGCGAAAACGACAGGTACTGGGTGAGGAGCTGATGGCCCAGTTGGAGCGTTTTGCCACCCTAAAGACCATCGACGAGCGCTGGAAGGAACATCTCTACGAGATGGACCAGCTCAAAGAGGGCATCGGCCTGCGGGCGTACGGGCAGAAAGATCCTCTGATCGAGTACAAACAGGAGGGATTCCGGACGTTTGCCGAAATGCTGGGACACACCAACGAGGAGATACTGGAGATTGTGTTCAAAGCCCATGTTCAAGCAGAAGCGCCTGATACGTGGCGAGCCCGACGAAGAGAACCCGTGGAAATGGCTACGGTGCACGAAGAGGCCGTTGGTATGGGATTTGCGGGACAGACTGAAGAGACGGCGGAAGCCGGTCCCCCTCGGACAGGGAAGCGTCAGCCCATCAAGGTCGATAAAAAGGTAGGAAGGAACGAACCCTGTCCTTGTGGAAGCGGAAAGAAATTCAAGCACTGTCACGGAAGGCAGGCGTAATGCGTCAGTAGTGGAGATCGTTGTATGCCGAAATCACTCGTCATCGTTGAATCCGATGCAAAGTCGAAAACCATCAACCGTTTCTTAGGCAAAAATTATATCGTCAAGGCCTCCGTGGGTCATGTGAAGAATCTTCCCAAAAACCGACTGGGCGTGGATGTGGACAACGGGTTTGAGCCCGAGTACATCACCATCCGAGGAAGGGGAAAAGTCCTGAAAGAACTCAAGCAGCTCTCGAGCTCTTCGGACTCGGTGTTCATCGCCACAGACCCCGATCGCGAGGGCGAAGCCATTGCCTACCACCTTGCCAATGAAATTCGAAGTGCCAACGATAATATTCACCGAGTACTTTTCCACGAGATTACGGAGAAGGCAATCCAGGAAGCCATTCAGCATCCCCTTCCCATCGATCAGGAAAAAGTGGAAGCGCAGAAAGCCCGGAGGGTGATGGATCGACTCGTGGGTTATCAGGTCAGCCCTTTTCTATGGAAGACGGTTTTCCGGGGATTATCCGCTGGGCGGGTTCAATCGGTGGCTCTTCGGCTTGTGTGCGAGCGAGAGGATGAGATTGCCGGATTCGTGTCCGAAGAATACTGGAGCCTGGAGGCCGAACTGCGGACGAAAGATCAGGAGGTTTTTAATTCCCATCTGATAAGGATCAGCGGCAAAGATTTCCTGATTCCGGACGAGACAACTGCAGAACAACATGTTGCTGCTTTGGAAGCACTGGAATTCATCGTTTCGGATGTGAATACAAAGGAGGTGGAAAGACACCCTTATCCCCCATATACGACGAGTACGATGCAGCAGGACGGGGCCCGACGTTTGGGTATGACCACGAAGCAGATCATGGCCGTGGCTCAGCAACTCTACGAAGGCGTGGACTTGCCCGAGGGAAGGGTGGGGCTCATCACGTACATGCGTACCGATTCCACACGCATTGCAGGCTCCGCCGTAGAGGACGTACGGCAGTACATAGCCGATAATTTTGGTCTGGAATACGTACCCCCCAAGCCGCGTTTTTATAAGAATAAAAAATCTGCCCAGGACGCCCACGAGGCCATCCGACCCACATCCATGCGCCGGCCGCCCAAGACGGTTGCTTCCTATCTCACTCCAAATCAGAGAAAGCTCTATGAGCTTATCTGGAACCGTTTTGTGGCATGCCAGATGCGCTCGTCCCGGTTGCTGCAAACGATCATTGACGTGACGGCAGGCGATTATCTGTTTCGTACAACGGGCTCGGTGATCCAATTTCGGGGATTCATGCAAGCCTATCCGTTGGCCAAAGAAAAAGAAGAGGATGTCAAGATCCCCCGGCACATTCAGAAAGAAGACCCTCTGGATTTGATGGCTCTCCATCCCCAGCAGCATTTCACCAAACCGCCGCCCCGGTACAACGAGAGCAGCCTGGTAAAAGAACTCGACAACAAAGGTATCGGGAGACCGTCGACGTATGCCCTGATCATCTCGACCCTGATGGACCGAAAATACGTGGAAAAGGACGGACGCAGTCTACAGGCCACCGAACTGGGCATGGCTGTCAACCGTATCCTCATCAAACAGTTTCCGGATATTTTTAACGTGGGATTTACAGCCCGCATGGAAGAAGAGCTGGATCAGATCGTGTCGGGAGAAAAAGACAGACCCCAGGTGCTCAACGATTTCTACGGCCCTTTTAGCGAGGCCATAGAACACGCCATGGAGAAGAAGGAGGAAATCAAGGAGTCCCTGTTGGAAGAAACGGACGAGCGATGTCCAAAATGCGGGCGAGAGCTGGTCGTGAAATGGGGAAGGAACGGTCGTTTCATCGCTTGTACAGGATACCCGGAATGTCGGTATACCAAACCGTTGGAAGAGGAATCCGTAGAGACGGATCATGTGTGCGATGATTGCGGAGCCCGCATGGTGGTAAAGGTGGGCCGGTTTGGCCGATTCCTGGCCTGTTCCAACTATCCCGACTGCAAGTTCACCAAGCCGTTGTCCACGGGTGTACCATGTCCCCAAGAAGGGTGTGGTGGGCAGATTGTAGAGCGTAAAAGCCGTCGGGGAAGGACATTCTTTGGATGTTCCAACTACCCGAAATGTCGATTTGCGACCTGGTATCGTCCTGTCCCCAAGGAATGTCCCCAATGCCGTCATCCCTATATGGAAGAAAAGAGCAGTAAAGCCAAAGGACATTATCTCCAGTGCCCTCAGTGCAAAGCCATCATGAAGAATGAAAAGAAGGAGGTGAGCGGATAGGCGCACGCATGAGAGAAGCATTAACGGCATTCGTTGAATACTTGACCTCGCAAAGGCAGTATTCTCCACATACCGTTCGAGCCTATCAGACCGATCTGGAACAGTTTATTGAATTCCTCGTTGAAAAAATGAGAAGACCGGAACCGCTATCGTTGGAAAACGTAACGAAAGAAGACGTACGGCTATTCCTGGCAGCGCGTATACGCCATGGAATGAGTAAACGGAGTGTGGCCAGAAAGATGGCCTCACTCAGATCGTTTTTTGGGTACTTGTCGAGTAATGGCGTCATCACATCGGATCCCACGCTTACACTGTATTCGCCAAAACAGGACAAGCATCTTCCCGAATTCCTACGAGAAGAAGAAATGATAGATGCCCTGAATGCCATTGAGACCCGTTCGGTCACGGGCATTCGGGATCGAGCCATACTCGAATTTTTTTACGGAACGGGCATCCGGCTTTCGGAACTCGTGACTGTGAACGTAAGCCATATCGATTTCACATCGGGTACGGTACGGATTTTCGGGAAAGGACGAAAGGAGCGTGTGCTTCCCATGGGCAGGCACATCTGCGAAATACTCAGACAGTATTTGACCAGGCGGGTTGAGTTTCATCCAAAAGCAGGCGAACAGGCTATGTTCCTGAATCGCTCTGGGAAACGCATATCTCCAAGGGGCGTTCAGCTTATCGTTAAGAAACGGCTGCAACAAGTGTCCGAAAAAAAGAAGTTGAGCCCGCACATGCTTCGGCATTCGTTTGCCACACATCTGTTGGACCGTGGTGCCGATTTAAACGCCGTTAAGGAGCTTCTGGGACATGCGAGTCTTTCCACAACTCAAATGTACACACATTTGACCCTGGATCGCCTGAAGAAGGTTTATCGTCGGGCGCATCCCAGGGCCGGATGCACATAAAGGTTGTCTCTGCTATTGTGATAGACCAACGAAAAAAGGAGTGACCCATGCGGATTAACATCACATCTCGTCGTTTTAAGTTGTCGGATGATTTAAAGGAGTACACGGAAAAAACCGTACGTCGTTTGAAGAAATATTACGAGCCCATTATCGATGTAGACATCGTTCTGGGCTGGGAAAAGAAAGACAGAATGGCAGAAATTAATATTTCAGTATACGGAACCATACTATCGGCCCACGAGCGTTCCGAGGATATGAGGAAATCCATCGACCGGGCCGTGGATAAACTGGAAAGGCAGCTCAAAAAGTACAAGGACAGGCGGAGAGGATTTGGGCATGAGAAAATGCCCAGTGAGCAATTAATCGCAGAGGGCAATGAGTCATAACATAACGAGGAACTTTAAGCTTTGAGTCCTGAGGTGAACATTAGCTCCATTTCTGTAAAAACGCTGTTTTCGGACAACAAGAAGAGTCTGAAGCTCAAGCTTGTCTCAGGAAAGAAAGGCCTTCAGAAAAAAATTACCGACAAAGATCTTCATCGCCCCGGTCTTGCACTGGCAGGATTTGTAGACAAATTTAGCTATCGCCGTGTTCAGATCTGCGGTAATACAGAGATTGCCTACCTGAATAAACTGAAACCCACTGCGCGCCAGCGAGCCATCGAGCAAGTCATGAATTTTGACATCCCTTGCTTCATCATCACGGATTGCAATGAGGCCCCTCCCGAATTCGTCCAATCCTCGGAAAAACATGCTATCGGTTTATTCCAGACGCCGTTTGCAACGACGAAGGTCACACAGCTTTTAGGTGATTATTTAGACGGCAAGTTTGCTCCAAAAACAGTCGTACACGGTTCTCTGGTGGACGTCTATGGGATCGGGGTTTTAATCACGGGGTGTAGTGGCATCGGTAAGAGTGAAGTCGCCCTGGACCTGGTGGCCCGGGGTCATCGACTCATTGTTGACGACGCGGTCACGATCATTCGCCGTACCGGAGGCATTCTTATGGGACTGGGGCATGAAAATCTGAAATACCACATGGAAATACGCGGGTTGGGTGTCATCGATATTCAGGCCTTGTTTGGCATTCGGGGTATCCGAAGGCAGAAGCGGGTAGAGGTTCAATTGGAGCTGGTGGAATGGGAAGAATCCGAAAAATACGAACGCCTGGGATTGGAGGAGATAACCACCGAGATTTTAGGAGAAAAAATTCCTCTTGTCCGGCTGCCCATTTATCCTGGGAAGAGTATCGCGGTCATTGCCGAGACGATTGCCATGAATCAGCTCTTGAAGATTTACGGATTTCCGTCTGCCAAGAAGTTCGAGAAGCATCTGGGTCACAAAATGAAGCAAAAGAACCTTGGACTGGAAGAGTATCTGGGCCGAGATTTCGAGTGAGGAGATGGGGGCCATCGTCGTGTTTTCGATATCAATTCGAATTCATGCCCACTGGCATACGTATGGTGTACAGGTGAAGTCATATATCCTTGATGGGCATTCAAGCGTACGAAAACGCACAGAGGATGTGTGTCGTTCATTATACATCATGAATATCTGGTTTTAAAGTTCATATGACGTGCTGATATACTGCAGCGATCCTGCCAAAGCGCCAGTCCAGAGTTGCCTGAATCCGACGTGACACCGGTGAATGGTCGCCATGAACCCAAGCAATAGTTATTATGTGTAATCCGTCATCAGTTATTCTGTGGAGAAGAGAAAAAAATGACCGAGGAACGCAAAGCCGAGGTAATCGTGGGGTTGGTGGTCACGTGCGCGCTTTTAATCCTCATTTTAAGCATTGTCTGGAGTAAAGGAAAGGCCTTTACTTTTCGGCGCGTCATTTATTCCGTTCGTTTTGAGGACGTTGGAGGATTGGAAGACGGCGATCCGGTTCTTGTCCGCGGCGTAAAGCAGGGAGAGGTCGAGCGCATCGAATTGGGTTCAGGATATGCCGAGGTGAGGCTATGGGTCCGGGGCGACGCACCCCTGTATACCGATTTGAAAGTGGCCGTGGAAATGGAGGAGCTGATGGGCGGAAAGCAGATCGTTATCGACCCAGGTACCAGTGGATTGCCCGCAGACCCGGATAAGATATACATCGGTGAAGGGCGGGGTGACGCCATGGCTCTCATCCGTCGTGCAGGCCACATTGTGGCCAGGACGGATACGGTTCTTCAACACCTGCGCACGTTCATGGATTCGGATCGATTCTCCAGGGTTCTTCAAAACATGGAAGAAACCACCGGTCAGGCCAAGGCGATTCTGGCCGAAAACCGTCAGGACTTCCGTACAGCCGTGGAGAGGCTGGAAGCCATGACGCGGGCTCTCCACGATGATTCGACGGCTTTCCGTTTCGGAAATGTCGTGAACCGGTTGGACAGCACCGTTATGCTGGTCAAGAAAGTTGCCCTGCGGATGGAAAGCCAGGAGGGCACTGTGGGGAAGCTTCTGGGCGACCGCCAGCTGTACGATCGGCTCCTCAAGACAACGGCAAGCTTGGATTCACTCATTACAGACATCAAGGCGAATCCCAAGAAGTACGTTCATGTGTCGGTGTTCTAAGTTTCCGCGACCGTAACGTATCCCTAGAAAGAGATAAGCCCGAGCAGATGTGACCGCTCAGGCTTCATCGTTATCAAAAATTTCGATCGTCACGTTCTC
>CAZTKR010000009.1:0-37835 GCA_964614115.1 uncultured bacterium
TCGTTTGCTGCATACTCAATTTTCCTTTTGTTCACTTGATCTTTCGTTTGGAGGCTAGTATATTTTGAGGCTATTCCATGATGTATTATATATGCTAGAAATCCGAATTTATTATCAACACAATAATCGAGAAGCTCATTTTTTATTCTCTTGTGTCTTTGGGGGTTTATTTTCTTCTTGGGATTGGAAAATTTAAGTTCCACATTGGGTGGTATTGATTCTCTGTTTCTAATATAAGAAATATTGTCATGTATTTTTTTAAGATATTCTACTGGAAAGAAAAGACCACCAAATACAAAAAACTTAATATTAGTGCTGGGCTCGTTATTAGATTCATCTGTAAGCATTACATACATGGTAGATTCCCCCATGAAAATTGTTCTTTGAAATTAAGGGGGGATATACAGTCCTCGATTGTGTTTTATTACTGTGATAGTTTGGGATTTGAGTTGTCAATTGTGCCCTCCGTTGTTCGGATGAACCGATTGTGTCCATAGTTAAGTGTTATTTTGGTATTGCAAACAATACCAGCAGAAATAAGTTTTAGTATGAGATATAGTATCAGTGTTCGTATAGAAATTTGTTTCTTGTTCATAATCTTTCAACGCCTTTACTGAGGACTGCATACCACCCCCTCTGTATATTTTAAAGGTTTAAATGTGATTTAATAAATGTCTACAATTCCAAAGATTTTTTATAATACCTTTTTCCATTGCAGGGTTAACTCTTAGGGTTTTATAAATACGCATAAAGTTATTTTGAAAAAATACAAAAGAACAGAAGCAAGGAGATTTTTAAAAATCCATTTTAGAACCGTGTTACGGCTTCTTTGCGACAAAGGAAAACGATCCCGCTTTTCTCATCAGCCGGTTCCATTTGCTGGAGGGGACCGCTTTATCCATCAGACTGCGAATACCCCAGGAAATCGCATACAGGAACCGAACGGGGAGGAATAAAATGTTAATCAAGAATGCAGGTGCCCGGGGAATAAAACCCATCGTGGCCAGGGCCCTGAAAACATCCCAGTCGGGACTGGGCGAAATCAGTTCGACCTCCAGTCCTGCGTACGAGAGCATGTTGTACACACCCAGATGTGTATGATGATAATGGCTGTCCATATGGAAAGGTTCCAGGAAGCTTACCACGCCCAGGAGTCGTCCTCCGGGTTTTAACACCCGGGAGAACTCTCGAACCGCCACGAAGGGATACCGGAGATGCTCCAGCAGGTTATTGGCCAGAACCAGGTCAAAATACCCATCGGCCACGGGAAGGGCATGGGCATCGCTAACAAACGACACATCGGGTGAACTGAGGATGTCTGTACCGACATACGTCCAGCCCAGGTCCTGACACGGCGCCTTGTAGATGGACTCCTCGCAGCCTACATCCAAGACGATCTTCCGCCCGGCGGATGCATCGGGGAAATAGGGAAGCAGCTCACCCTGGAGTTTTTGATAGACATGCTTCGGGATTTTACTGGGGAACGAAAATCCCCGATCCTTGAGTATCCGCAAAACCGATTCGCGCACTTCCGTCGGCCGCTGGCCCAGCTCGAACTCCAGGGAAACCCGCTTGGACTTTTTGATCCTCAAATCCAGCTTTTCGTTCTCGTCGTACGGAAATGTTTCCCCGCACCGGGAACACGAAACTCCGTCATCCGATGGGATTAGAGAGTTCAAACAGATCGGACAACGCAGAAACTCGAAAAGATCAGGATTCTCGTTCACGATAAAGCCGTCTCCTATTTCCTTCCTGAATCACCCTTTTTATATGTATCCTTCTCGGATTGCAGTCCGCTGCGATGGTCGCCTTCGAAAAGGATTTACTTTTTCTTGAAAATCATCACGTCCTGATTCAGCAACGTCTTGGGCGCGTCCGGCTTGGAGAAATTCCACAATCCCAGAAGGGGCTTGCCCTGAACCGTCATGCCGACGGCTTTGAAACGCTCCTCAAAAAACCGGCCATAGTAGCCGATGGCTTTCTCCGGCAGGGTCTCCTTGTGCAGCCGATAGACCCCGTGATCGAAGGGAAAATCGATGAATCCTTCATGACCAAAATCCATCAGGAACGTCGTGAAAAAGCATCTGCCTCCAGGCCGCAGCATACGGCTGATCTCTCGGATATAATTGGACACATCATCGTGAAGCATGTGGGTGAAGACCGAGGCAAGAAAGATGACATCGGCACATCCGTCGGGGTATGGAAACGTGTAGGTGTCGGCCTTGACCCGGCTGTTGGGATTGTAGATCGCGTTGTACACATCCATCCATTCAAAATCAAACCTCTTACGCTTCAACAAGGCATTCCGGTGGCAAGCCTCGATGGATGTCTTATCGATGTCCAATCCCGCATACCGTCCGTCCTCCATCACGCGTGCCAGGGGCAGCGCCGTCGCACCGCACCCGCAACCCACCTCCACCACACGCTCATCGGGCTTTAATGCCGCGTGGTCCGTCAGCAGCCGAGCGATGGTGTTTCCCCGATTCGCAAACTGTCTGCCCCCGAATTGGCCGAGGAATCCCGTGGATCGTATTCGGATCGAATACCGGGGCAGATACCCGTAGCCCCTGATGGTTCGCACGACGCAGTCGGGAACATCCAGGCATCGCAGCAGCAAGTGGATATACTTGTTTCTCCAGGATATTCCCTCAAAACGCAGCTTTATCTTCTCAAGAATGCGGGACATCCAATCCTCTCAGACTCGTCTCTTGTCAGGATGATACAGATAATAATGAACGATGGGTTCAATGTGGATCGCTGTCAGCATTCCGGTCACGAGTTTGAGCATCCACGGATGGCGGCCCAGGAACTGCACGTATCTGCCGTACGTGTGGTGATACGTCGCTTTGGCGGCTTCCATCACATACGTCGTAAACATATTGGACGGTTCGATGCCCAGGCGCCGGCATTCCTTCTCCACCCTCCTGCTGGGCACAAAATTGGTGTAGTCCAGGAGATGATCGATCAACTCGAACGTATACTGTTTGTTCCTGAGAATTTTATGCCAGCAAAAGCATACGAGCCTGGCCGCTTTCTTTGGCAGCCACGTGACCAGAGGCGCGGAAAGATGTCCGATTTCCCACGGAAAGGCACCGTTGGGAATATAGCTCAGGTACGTCTCATTTCCCGTCCTCTGGATTTCGGCCAGCATCAGGGGCCATTCCCGGACATGCTCCAAACAGCCGTTGGAGATGGTTAAATCGAACACCTTATCCTTGAAGGGCATGTTCGTACCATCCCCACGGATGACATCGATCCGCTCGTCCCGCATCTTGGCGATGGGCGTAAACCGGTCGTCCAGATCGATGAGGATGGCAACCTCTGGCTTGAATTCCTGGTGAAAACAAGCCAGGGTTCCCCCCTGACCGCCTCCGATATCCAGGATTGCCTTGGGCTGTTTTTTTAATTTGTGGGAAAGGGATTTGACGTACTTGTCCTTGAGATGGGCATACCGGAGCTCGTACTCGACTTCGTTCCGTATCCAGGTTTTCGATTTCTCGTCCGGATAACTCTCCTCACGGTAGAATGGATCCTTCTCCAGGAGCGCCTTCATGCGCTCGAAACGCTGCTCTGGAGTGGGGGGCGTATACTCGACGATGTCTGTTTTTTGGGATTCGTCGTATTCGTTGAGGAATCGGATTTCTTCAGGACTCATCATCTCTTGGGGCAGCAAGACGGGTATTTCCTCGATGATGGGAAAACGGGCGTGGCAAGCGCTGCACCGGACGAGCCCTTGTTCGACACACTCTTCTTTGTGTTTGTTCTTGACGATGAAAAACGCAGTTCTTACATGTTTCAGCTCCAGGTCACCTTTTTGACAAACCGGACATTTCAGTAGGGACAATATGATTTTTCTCACTTCTTTCCTCCCGTTTCCTTCCCCCGTCTATTCCCTTCGTATCACTTGCACTCCCTGAGGAGGCGCGGGTGCTTCACTGTCGTATTCTCCGGCCGGTCCTCGATAGACGAACTTCATGGCATCCGAAATGACGATGCCGCCTGCCTGGTTGGTCAACCGGACATTTCCACCGGTGCCCGTGGCGAAGAAATAGACGCCCAGGCTGTTCCACTGCCCGAAATTCTCCGTCTGATCGATAGTAAACGTCGTATCGGAACCACCGCCGTACGAGACGATGACGGGTACGTCGGAAGACAAATCATAATCACCGGCCGACGAGCCCCGGTACCCGTGCCACTCGAACACTTCGTACATACCGGCAATACCGACGGTCGGAACATAAGTCGCCGTATTCTCCCCGCTTCCCGGCGCAGACCAGGCAAAGCCGTCGGGCTGGAACGGCCCGTAATTCCGGGCGGTGTATACGGCATAAAACTTCTTGCCATCGGAGTCTAAAACCCACGCACCCGTGTATTGTACGGGATCGGAACCCGGTGACGTCTGATTGTTCACATGGTTGTCCACGACGATGGGTGTGATGAGCGTTTTGGGAGCGCGGAACAGCATGGCCCCGTCACCGAACACCTCGGGCTCCGTCCAGTTGGCCATATGCGTATCCCCCCAGAGTACCAAAGGATTGGTGTCGGTCACTTCCTGCCCGTTGTTGAATTCGGGATCCTGACCACCCAAGAAGCGGTAATAGTTCGATCCTGAGACCGGATCGAGGGCCGCGAGTTCCGAAGCGGTAATCGTCTGTTCCATGCCGGAGGCGTTGACCACACTGACGCCGTTGTCGAAGAACCTCACGAAAACACCCATGGCAAAACTGATGGGCGCCTTGGCTTTGCCCTCCAGCTGGATGCGCTCCGTCCGGGTATAGCCCAGTTGTCCCTTGGCCTCAAACTCATCGTAGAAGTGGACGTTGCCGTGGTGTCCAATCTGGTTGCCCTCGTCCACATAGAACAGGTACGGCGTCAGCAAACAGCTGGCCAGTCCAAAACGTACTGACCGGTAGTTGTTCTTGTACGGCTCCACGGGGTAGTAGAGATGATAATGGGACAGGGCGCTGTTGAAGATGACTAATTTAGGGTCTTTGGTCTGAATCCCATCGTCGCACCACTGGTAATGGAACGTAATCCAGGGCCCGTTGTAGATGGGCCAGTCTTCGAAATTGCACCCGTTCACGTTGGGCAGGAGCTCCCGCATGCCGATCTGTACGACCACATAATCCAGACCGGGTATCTGGTATTCCCTCTCATGGAATTCGAGAAGGCCATCGCGCCAGAGCGCTCTCACCGAATCGGCCCCCCATTCCTCGTTATCGGCAATACCGTTGCTGTTCAGATCGCCCCGGCTGACGATATCCCAGCTCGGCCCGCCCCACCACCAGTCGTGGAACACGCCGTCGTAGTACGTGAAATCTATTTTAGCCTGCACATCGTGGATACAATGATCGATAAAATTTTTCGGCCCATGACCGTCTCCGATATCAACCTCCGGACACAGGGGCGTAAAGTTCATAAAATACGATCCCTCCCACAGGGGCATCCGGTTCCCATCCTTATCGTGGTAATACCATTCCTCCGGCAAACCCGTCATATCCCAGGCGATCAGACAGCCGCTGGTTCCCAGCAAAATAACATCGGGATTCTGCTCTTTGTACTGGGCCGCCAGTCCATTTCCCGGAGGATACGCGATGAGGTCGAAATCCTTCAGTATCTCCACACACGCCTCCGTGTTCCCGCTGAAGGTAAAAATTCCAAACCTCGGGTATGGCGGGTTGAACTCTTGAGCCTTCACCCACGACCCCATGATAAAACACAGTAACACGACAAGAACGCAAACGATGGTATTGCACTCATTTCTTTTCCTGCGACCTCCGTCGTCATACCATGCATGCTGCATCATGTTTTACTCCAACGATAGGACTAATTTTTCGTACAAGTTCACGAATGCATCGATCTGTTTGTTTAAGGAAAACGTCTCCTCGATCCGCTCTCGGCCCCGCATGCCCATTGCTTTAAGCTCCTTCTCGTCCGCCAGGATATCGATAATAGCATCCGCCAACGCCTCCGGGTTCCTGGGAGGCACGAGAAATCCCGTTTTACCGTGAACCACGGCTTCGGGTGTGCCGTCTACGGCTGTGGCCACCACGGGCTTGCCGCAAGCCATCACCTCCAGAACCACGTTGGGCAGTCCTTCCCACAACGAGGGAAGGATAAACACGTCGAAATCGTTCATCAGTTCACGAACATCGGTGCGAAAACCGAGAAAATGAATATGGTTTTCCAGGCCCACCCGGCGGGTCTGGGATTCCAGCTCAGACCGCAACGGCCCGTCGCCGGCGAACACAAAGTGGGCTTCGGGATAAGCCTCCACGATCCGGGGAGCCGCTTCGATGAGAAAACAGTGGCCTTTCTGCGTGGTGAGCCGTGCCACTGTTCCCAGTATTTTCTGTTTCCTACCCAAGCCGAGCTCTTTGCGGAGGGAGTGACTCTGACCGGGACGGAATCGTTGGGGATCCACACCGTAATGGATGGTCACGGCTTTGTGCGGTGGAACGTGCCGTTCGTCCATGACCTTGCGACGTATGGCCTCGGATACGGCCACGGAAACCGCAAACCATTTGGATGCCAGACGATACGCCAAGAGATGTTTCCTCCGATAGGGTTCCGTGATAGCCTCCCACGAGACGACGTGCTTCACTCCGGCCATTCGTGCAGCCAGAGTTCCGATGACATCGGCATAAAAAAGCGTCGTCTGTACCATATCGATGCGCTCTTCCCACATAAGTCGGGCCACTTTCCAGACCAGAGAGATATCGTAAGGCCCTTTTTTCCGATAGATTTCTGTTCGTACGCCCAGGGCCTCGAAATCTTTCTGTAAAGGTCCACCCTGACCCACGCTGCACACCACGACATGGAATTTCTCTGCCTGCTTTCGGACGATTTCGCCCACCAGCTCCAGCAGCTTTATTTCGCCTCCCCCGATGGCAAAGCCATTCACGAGAAACAGAAGTCGAATTCGACGCAAAACCTGTCTATCCCTTCGTGATGTCAGTCGACTCATTCTCTCCGCTCGACGGTCACACCCACCGGAGCAGCAGGGGGTGTTATATCCGGGGGTGCCTCTGTCGTCGTTACCGTCCAATTCTCAAAATCGTACGTCATCTGCTGACCGTGTTTCGACAAGACCATCGTCGTGGGCCCCTCCCACCTCACGATGGTGTTCCCGTGATGGTCGACCGTCTCGATCCGGGGAAACGGAAAATCCCAGACCGGCTCAAACTCCGTCTCTCCAACCCTCTTGACGATGCTGCTGTAATCGCCCAGACCTTGTATAAGATCGTAAGTGATCACATCACCCCTGCTCGTCGTGAAAAAGATATAATCCAGATTGGCATTCCCAAGGACGGCCCATTTGAATTCATCGAAGCTTTGATAATCCACGCCCTCGATGGCCACCTCCATCACACCCGCTCCCAGGTCGTTGTCATCGTACCGTATATGCACGGCGACCATGGTCCGGCCTTCTTTAAAGAATCGCCAATTCTCGATGGTGACGTCTTCATCCCATTGATTCGGCCCCAGAGCATAGTGGAGATTCTGGCCGCGAACGAAGATGGCGTTCTTATACTGATATCCGAATTCTCCGGTGATCATGTAGGACTCATACTCGACAGGATGGGACACATCCTCCCCGGACTTTTTTGTATTGATCCACATTCGAAACGGCACGGAACGGCCGTTGGGCCCCTCGTCCTCCGATTTAACACAGAGCTGCCACCCCGAACCCAACCGTCCTCCCAGGTTGTAGAACTTGGTCACATAGTTCCATTTACCCGTCCCTGGAGAATACACGATGCTGGCATTGTATTCCTTGTTGATATGAAAATAATTGTCCGGCTCATCGCTCAGGTCGCCAATATCATAGATCACGTCGGGCAATCGGTAACTGGAGAACAGAATGTTGTACACAGGCTCGTGAGAGGGACGAATGGCATGCCAGAAACAGTCCCAGTAAAATCGAGAGACCCCCCAGCGGGTGGTCGACTCGTACGTCCGTCCCATGGCTCCACCCCACTGGTTTGCGCTAAAATCCAGCACCGACTCCAGGAGGATAAAATCCACCATCATCTTGGCTCTCTGTTTCATCACCGGGTCTTCGGCGAACTGATACAAAGTGATAAAGGTATGGATAAAAACCCACGTATAATTGGGACTGTCCAACTCGGCGTTTCCATACAAAACCCAACTTCGCATGCGGTGATAAATCCAATCCCGGCTCAGCTCATACGTGTAATAGGCACTGCCGGGATGGTACGTACGCCCTTCCCAGGTAAACGTGAAGACATGCTTGGTCAGAGGGGGGTCGTAGGAGTATTGAGACATGGCATCCTGCTGATACTGAGACCAGATATAACGACCGACCATCTCATGAATCTGAGCGTTCTCGCTCCCCAGACTATAGTCCCTGTCACGGATGAACGCGTCGTACAGCTGCTCGACAAATTCGTAATCACCCTCTCGGATGACGTCGTTGTATTTCAGAAGAATCCAGATGAGCGACGTGCAGCTTGTCCATTCGGCATACTTCCATGCACCGTACGGAGCATAATAATCCGGATCGAACCATAACGAACCCCACCCGCGTATGATGTTATGAATAATCTCTTCGATGGGCTTCGACTTGTCGTCGACATCCACGAAATACGTGTTCTCGGCATCCAGCTCACCCGCCTTTATCTTCTCCAGCCAGACCCAGATATTCTCACAGTAAAAATTCGTACCCCCTCCCTCCAGAACTTTCCACATATACCACTGTATTTTTTCATAACGGGGTGTCTGCTGACCCCATGCCGCGGACACACCCCATAGCATCAGGATCAACAGCCACAGCACACCAACCTTCAGTTTCGACATAAGTTCCACCTTCTCAAACATTCTTTCTTCATACGCTTATAGGAAACCGTGTATAGGATGATCTGATTCACTCCCCCCGGCTTACGTTGACACCCGTGACTCGGGCCGGAGGTGTCGTATCTACGGGCGCGTCGCCCGACGATACGGTCCAATTCTCAAAGTCATACACCATCTGCTGGCCGTGCTTGGTCACGATCATTCGAACGCCTCCTTCCCATCGGACCATGTATCTTCCCATATGGTCGACGGCCTCGACCCGGGAAAACGGAAAATCCCAAATCTCCTCCCAATCAGACTCTCCATACCGCTTGACGATGGGGACAAAATCGGTTTTTTGTTTGTTCATCCAGTAACTCACCTCATCGCCATGGCTGTTTACGAACGAATGACTACCGGCATAATTCCCCGACGCCGCCGCTTTGAACTCATCAAACGAGGCGTAATCGAGTCCCTCGATAGCCACTTCCAGCCCGCCTGTACCGTTGTCCTCATTCACGACCACGGCGAACATCGTACGGCCTTCTTTAAAACACCGGACGTATCCTATCTCGGTGTGTTCGTCCCACTCATTCGACCCCAATGCCGCATGATACTTAGAGCCGCGTACGAACATGGATTTATCGTACTGGTATCCGAACTCCCCGATGCATAAATAATCTTCATAACTTGTCGCATGGGTCACATCTTCGCCCGTATCGCGGGTGTTGATCCAGACACGAAAAGGGACACCCGTACGGCCCGGGAACCAGTATGTCTCATCGTCCGACGTTATACAGAGCTGCCATCCCTGACCCAACCTTCCCCCCAGACTGAAAAACTTGGTCACATAGTTCCATTTTCCCGTCTGCGGAGAATGCACCAGATTCACGTTGTATTCTTTGTTGATGTGGTAGTAATTGTCGGGTTCATCGCTCAGGTCCCCAATATCATAAATCACGTCCGGTATACGGTAACTGGAGAACAGAATGTTGTATTCGGGCTCGAAATCCGGCGGAATCGCATCCCAAAAACAGTCCCAGTAGAAACGAGACATGCCGAGCCGGTACACGCCCTCGTATGTTCTTCCCAACACACCTCCCCATTGATTCCCGACAAAATCCAGCACTGACTCTAATAGAATAAAATCGACCATCATCTTGGCCTTACGCTTCATCACCGGATCGATGGCAAATTCATACAGTGTGATGAAGCCATGAATCTGGGCCCAAGTGTAGTTGGGGCTATCCAGTTCTGGATTTCCGTAGAACGCCCAGAACATCATCCGCTCCATCAACCAATCGCGTGAAATCGCCAGGACGTTGTAGGGTCCGCCTCCGGGCCTGTACGTCCGGCCCTCCCAAGTGAACGTGTAAATTCGGTCGTTGGGTGGTGGATTCGTGGAATAACCGACCATACCACTGGGATGATACTGGGCGTACAGGTAGCGTCCCACCATCTCTTGAAGCTGACTGTTCTCCGTGCCCGTGCCGAATTCATAACTGTGAATGAAATAATGGTAAAGCTGTTCCAAGAAGAGACTGTCGTCCTCGGCGATGACATCGTAGTATTTGTACAAGACCCAAATGAGAGACGTGCTCGTTGTGGCTTCCGCATACCGCCAAGCACCGTAAGGCGGGTAACCTTCGCCGTACCACGGTGTGCCCCACGCCCTGATGACGTCGTGTATGACCTCGTTTACGGACTTTGTGGCACCCAGGGCGTCTGTCACCATGTGGGTATCCCCATCAATTTCTCCGGCTTGCAGTTTTTCCATCCAAACCCAGATACGCTGCCCCCAATTACGCGGGCCTCGGCCCTCCATGACCTCGTTGATCAGCCACTCCCGCTTCCTGTCAAACGGGGTGTCTTGTGCTTCCAGCGCGTAGAACTGGCACAACAGCAGGACAATTATCCAGAAAAAACAGACCTGTTTATGTCGTATCATACGTTGTCACCTCCAGTGACCCGGCACTGACCGGTGCCGAGTATTTATGAGTCTCGCTGATTTTCCACCAGCGAGGAATAGATCTCCATGATTTTGGGATAATGCGAATGAAAATCGAATTCCTTTTCCGCCTTCTTGCGGGCAGCGCGGCCCATCTTTGTACGTTCTTTCTTATATTCCACGAGATGGTTGATCCATTTCCGGAGTTCCTGCACATTACCCGCCTCGAACAGGAAGCCGTCCACGCCGTGTTCGATGAGCTCCGAGATGCCGCCCATACGGGCACCGATGACCGGTTTCCCCATGGAAAAGGATTCGTAAATGACCAAGGGTGAGTTCTCGTACCACTCCGACGGTACCACGACGAATTGGGCTCCGGTCACCATCGTCTTCAGGGCATCCCCCCCCAAGGCGCCCACGAATTCCACCCGATCCAGGCCCCGTTCTCTGGCATAGGCTTCGAGAGCCGGCCGATATGGACCCTCGCCTGCGATCCGAAGTCGCGAATCGGATACGCCTTCCATCGCCTTCAGCAGAGTCAGGAGTCCTTTTTCCTCGGACAGCCTCCCGTAGTATAAGAAGTAGCCGTCGGAATCGAATCGCGGTGGATAATCCTCAACACGAACCGTGTACAGCAGATGCCGCACTTTTTGGGGATCGACGCCCCCTTCCACCAGCTTCTGGCCCATGAACCGGCTGGGAACCAGGTACAGGTCCAGGTATTTCTGATAGAGCTTCAACCATCGATGAACGTACATCTCCAGGACGAGGAGCGAGGTGGAGAGGAACGAATCTTTGTGGCATTTCTCGAAGAATGCCCGGTAGTATGATCCTTTCAAGCATCGCTCGCAGATGACACCCTTTTCCATGTTGTAGAGCCGGTAGCTCGGACAGACATGCTTGTACGTATGGACGGTCTGGACTACGGGTATACCCTCTTTTTTCAACACGGACAGGATGGACGGGGAAATCTGATGATCGATCATATGAAGGTGAGCCACATCGGGCCGAACGGTCCGGATCAGTCGGCGCAGGCGACGGCGCGCCTGGGTCGAATAGAGAATACGGCCGATGGAACGGAATCCCGTAAACAGCTTGTCTTTGAGGCCGGTGGGATTGAAATCGATGTGATCGACGAAGTACTGCGAATAGGGTGTTGGGAAATTCCGGGGATGCTTCATGGAAAACGGAATGACGCGATGACCGTGGGCTTCCAGAACCGCTTTCAGCTCGAAGAAATACCGTTCGGCGCCGCCTTTGATGAAGTAGAATTTGTCGACCATCAGAATGTTCACCGCACGCTCCTACTCAGAAACGAGGGAATCTTTCCCGTAGATTTGAACATCGCCCCAATCCTTCAGGAGCCGATACCCGGCGCTGCCTTCCCTGAGGCTCTGATAGTACGCATATCTCTGTTTGAACAAACCTTCTCCTAAAACATAGATACTTGCCATCTCGATATCCTCGAACGGCCACTGTCCGTGCTTATTCGTGACGATGATATCCGGTTGAAATTCCTCCACCGTCTGGGCCGTTGCTAAAAAAGTACCCTGCGCATTTTGAAACTTGGGAGGCACATAACTGTAACGGTCGTAGAGTATGCGTGTCGTTGGACGATAATGGTCTTCCAGCCATCGGCCTGCCTCTACCTCGGAACTCGTTTGCCCTCGCGCCATCCGCTCCCGCCTGAAATCAACCAATCGCTGAACCGACGGAACAAGTGCAATTCCGCATGCCGTGAGCACGAGGATGACCGCTAGGGCGATCCCAAGTTTGCGTGGTATTGACTTTATTGCAAATTCTGTACCTTGTTTTATGGTTAAAACCGAAAGCAGGATCAAAAACGGAAGCACAGGCAGGAGATAGTGATGACGTACCATGTTGACACGAAAAACGAGAAAACCGAGATATAAAAAAACCCAGCCCCACGCCACGAATTCAGGTGTCCAGAGCCGCTTCCATCCCTCATGGAACAGTTGAACTATCAAGATTCCAAAACGTATAATGACCAAATAAAACAACAACTTACCTATTAAAAAAGGAGATGTGAGAGAGGCAATCCACATCAGCTTGTTTGGCATTTCACGGAACGTATGCCCCACAGCCGTATGCCTGGACTCGAACAGAATGCCCGTCATAAAATTCAATCCCAAGAAAAGATAGGGAGATGCGATGAAGAATGTCAGGCCGAATATAAACATCGAGATTATGATTCTGAAGACAAAAACGTCGATACGCTGCACGATTCGGGAAAATCCACGCCCTTTCACACTGAAAATAACCATGCTGGTAACGGCAAGGAGAAAAATACCCGCGAGGAGCATAACTATTCTTATCCATTTGATAATAATTAATTTAGACATATCGTCCACACGGCCATCTCCGGTAAAATACCGTGCCGCAACCTCGGGTGATACCACGATGCCAATGAGGAGGCAAAGTATTCCTAGTATGAGGGTACACGACAGGGCCATTCTATGAATCGTAAATCCGAACGCAGGGCTGTCGATTTTATCCCGATCCAAAAAAACGGCGTGAACGAGGGCGATGGTCCAGAGCAAGGGCAGGAGAAATAGGCCCGAATATTTACACGCGAAGGCCAGACCGGCCGCAACCGATCCCAAATTGAGCCATCTCCAGTGTCCCTCTTCCATCAGCCGGCAGCCGGCATATACGCCGCAGACCATGAAGAACACCTGGGGAATGTCTGGATGGGAAAGCACGGAAAATTCGAGAAACAGAAGAGGAACAGTGCATAAAAAAAAGGCCGTCAACCAGGCGGCCAGCTTTCCGAAGTATCGCCGGGCCAGGAGAAAGCCGACCACCACGGTGGCCATGGCAAACAATGCGGGAACGAGCCGGAGCGCCACGATCATGTGCTGCTCGGTGACATCGATCATACGATCCATGATGAAAAGAGGGATCAACGTCAGGTTAAAATAAAGATGACCGTAATTGTTGAACGCAAGGCGAAACGAATGCTTCTGGAGAGCCTCCTTGACGATGACAAGATGCAGGGCTTCATCGACATCGAAAGCGTCCACGAGCCGGAGGTTGTCCGAGGCCGACCAGACGAGAGGCCACGCAAACCACACATAAAACATCACCACCAGGCCCGTGATTACGACGATTTCGAGACGGCGGCTCATCTTACTCCTCCGACTCCTGTTTCGTGGATGCCAGAAACGGTCCGATGGCCAGGTATTCGAGGTGCCCCATATTAAAGGCCCGGATGGCATCTTCTGGACTGCATACGATGGGTTCTTCGTGCATGTTGAAGCTCGTATTGATGATCGTCGACAGACCCGTCCGTTTTTGATAGGCCTGAAGAATCCGAGTATAGCTCTCGTTGATCTCCAGGCTGGCCAGTTGTGGCCTGGCCGTATCGTCCACGTGCACCGTGGCCGGGCATTCCTTCCTCATTCTCTGAGTACACTCGAACGTGATGGTCATGAACTCGGCAGGAAACCGGTTCGGTTCGATGTTTTTATACAGATTTTTTGCGTCCTCTTTCAGGGTAACCGGCGCAAAGGGCATAAATTCCGTCCGCTTCAGTTTCTTATTCAACCAGTCGTTGACCGAGGGATCCGTGGGCTGGTAGAGGATCGACCGATTCCCCAGCGCTCTGGGGCCGTACTCCATACGGCCGTTGAACCGGGCCACGACATGGCCTCGTGCCAGGAGCTCCCCGATGCGGTCTTCGATGTTTTTGACATATTCGAACGGTACCGATGCCTGTTTCAGGGCCTCCTCGATCTCCTTGTGTGAATACTCGGGACCCAGATACACATCGGGCAGCCGGCGTTGCGGGAGGTCTATCGCTTCGTGGGGCATGTGCTTATAATATGCCCACAGGGCCGCACCCGAGCAGAGTCCTCCATCCCCCATGGCCGGGAATATGTATACCGAACGAACATGAGGCAACTCCGCCACCCTCTGGTTGATCTTGACATTGGCGAACACACCGCCTGCCATGCACAGATCCAGGGCATCGTCGGCATCCGAGATGGCCTTCTGCACATGATGAGATACGAACTGCTGCACACAGGACTCACTCAATGTCTGGATGCCCGCCGCAATGTCCTCGGGTGAATAGGCATCGAGCAAACCGTTGGTAGCCACCTGTATTTTGGGATAATTGCTCCTGTGGGGAAAGGCATGCTGGAACACCTTTCGGATCAGATCGTATTGGAATTCCGGGCCGTCCATACGAAAAAACCGGCGAAAAACGTCCTTCGTCTTTTCTGGATCGCCGTAGGCTGCCAGGCCCGTGATTTTCCCCTCATGACGATTCGGCTTGAATCCCAGCATCCAGGTAATAAAGTTATAGAAAAGACCGATGCTGTGATAACTCGGCACCTCTGCCTTTTTAACGAGCCGACCATCGCGACCGTGAAAAACCGACCCGCTCAAACCATCCCCCTGTCCATCCAGCGTAATCACCAGCATCCGATCCTTTCCCGCCGTGTAATAGGCCGAGGCAGCGTGGGCCGTGTGGTGATCCACCAACTCGACGGGGATGCCTTCCAGATCATATCTTCGCAAGAGCTTCTTCACATGCCGGAGTCGGTTCCAATTATACCAATACGGGTAGAAAAGAAAATACCGATCCCAACGGATCGATTTACTCAAGAAGGAATAGTAGACCCAGCGTTCCTCTCTTTGAGCTTTGAACAAATCCCTCAGGACGTATCGCAGCAACTCGCCCGGCGGTGCGATGGCCAGGGCGATGCAGTCAATATTGGCTCTTCCGGATCCGGTCATATTCAGTACTTTTTCCAGGCTTCTCCATGGGGGACCATCTGCAGTCGTCCCGTTATGGAATTTAATGCGTGAAAGCCGTTCCTCCTCCAATGCGGCCAGAATTCGACCATCCTCAACGATTGCACAACCACAATTATGATCATCGTATATGCCTAAAACTCTCAAATTCCACTCCTCTGTCCTAGTCGGAGATGCTTTCTCTCTGGGGGGAAACCGATGGTGATCGGTTCATCGATTGAAGCTTTCTTTTTTTCATATCCATCCGCGCTTTGTTGAACGCCGCCTCTTTCAGCACACGCTTTGCCGCCAACAGGATTCCGGAAAAAAGACAAATCTGGTACAGGAGTTGATATGCATGGACGTCCGGACTGAAGGTGAATACGGCGCCGATGACGATGATGCCTCCGAATATTCCTAGAGTGATGTTCGTAATGAAGGGATGATAGGGCTTTATCCTGAGTATCTGGATAGCCGTCAGACAAATCATCCCCAGCCACGCGATCAAGAAAACACCGCCTAAAATACCCATCTCCGATGCTAGGAGATAGTAGGAATTATGTACCAATTGACCGTACATCACGGACATATCGTCGGTTTGTTCTTCACGCGTCATATAATTCCACGACGCCAGTTCGTAGCAGCCCAGACCGACCCCGAATACGATATTATCCTGCATGATCCGTCTTGCCACATCAAACTGAGACCACCGAATATCAACCGAACCCTGCCGTTGACCGCCGAATTGCCCCTCGATGTTCGTTCCATACCGGAGTATAAAAACCGCCACGAACAGAACCATGACCGCGCCCGTCCATTTTGCGCGCGGCTTGAACCGACTCTGGAACACACTGATGATGATAAGCACGGCCATGGCAATCACAAAACCGATCCAAGGTGCCCGGCCATAGGTTGAGTACAGAGCGACGATGCCCAATAAAAAGGCAGCCCCAAAAAAATAGGTCCATCGGATATTGGGAGGCTTGTAGTAGACGAACATCCGGAAAGCCAGCGGAAGCACCATTCCCAGATAATTCGCATAGAAGCTGGGCACGAAGAACGTACCCATGGTTCTCCACGAAATCCTCCCGAAACGGCGTTCCCCTAAAAACCAGAGCCCCGTGGTGCCGTACTTGAACTGCCAGAGACCGATGAAGATTTCAACGAGGAAAGCGCCCAGCATACAGTATACGACGATTCTCAGGTCTTTCAGCGATTGAATATGGTGTACGACACATATCATAAGCAGGTAGCCCCGGGCATAATTGGTCAGCTCGGAGAGGGCCCATCCCTGATTGACAGCGCTGAACGATGCGATAACGCCCCATACGATGAGACACAGCATAGGCACACCGATGGGATTCGCCGACCACCGAAATTGTCGCTGCGACAGGAATCCCAGTACCAGCAGCCCAATGATGGGTATATCGCCGTACCAGATACCATTGTAGTGGTAAAAAATCCATCCCTGGGAGAATACGTAGACCGACGCTGCCAGTCCAAGAAAGTACTGCCTGACGTTCTTGACGAACAGTGGAATGACGAATAAGAGCATTCCTGCGATGAAGCCGACGACGAGTTTGGTCATACCCTTTACTCTCTATGAAGACTCCTCGACGGAGTTGGACGTCCCAGCATGCGATCTTCGTTCCTTGAACGAAAACCATCTCTCGGCTAAACGATATACTCCGTAGGCAGCAAATACGATAAAAAACGGCAACAACGGCGCGCGGTATCTGGGGACGACGACCGTCAATGCGTAGATGACCCCCGAATAAAGGACGATACCGTATAGGGGGATAAGACAACGATAGTCTCTTCTGGAAAGGACGATGCCCACGAGAAACATCAGGAGCAGGGGATAGTAACTCAACGCCAGGATGATCGTCACGAAGATATTTAACTGCCTTGGCTGGCCGTGGGGGACCGCTTCGTAAATCTTGATAAAATAGTGGATAAATTTCTTGGCCACAACCCCTGTATACTGAAGAGGATTGTCGGCGATATTGTCGATGGCCCTCTCCATTAAAATTTTATCGCGCTCTATGTCTACTTTAACCCCACCCGTTTCTTCATCGATTTCCTGCATGGTATCCGAATACCTGAACTCCCCCTGATGTTCCACATTGCTCCCGATCCAAAACGTGCCTCCCGATCCGGCAGCTACGGGTATAAACTCATGAAAATATAGATAGTTCCGAATCGTCCACGGAACGATCATCAAGTAACAGATCCCCGTAAAAACCAGCAGCCGCTTCCAATGCAGCCGGATGGATTTGAAAAAGAACAGTACCATCATGATAAACACCGGAAACAGCAGGATCACATGTCTCGTCAGGATACAGAGTCCCAGTAAAATGCCGCCGACGATCCAATGCCTCCACTTTTGCGGCTCCTTGCACGCTTTCAGGATGGACAGAAATCCCAGGCATAACAAGGCGATGTAAACCGTCTCTGAATAGAGATACCCGGCCAGTATGATCAGGTCTGGAAAGACCGCCGCACACGCAGCAGCCAGGAGTCCGATCCTCGTCCCAAAGGCCTGGAATCCAAGGCGATAGACAATCCAGCACGTCAGTCCACCGATGACGGCCTGAACGATCTTCGCATGAATCATGTTGTAGCCGAACACTTTGAATACACCCGCCAAAAAGTACGGGTACACCGGCGGTGCAAAGGCTGTGGGACCAACGATGTATTCGGCAAATCCCCTGCCGGTCAGGATATTCAAGGCCACGTTCAAGTAGCGCGTGGTATCCATCAACTCCTCTTCGCCCAGATGGGAAAAAAGAGAGAGAAAAAGACACCGCGCGGCAATGCCGCCGAGAACGATCCCGAAGATCAGTCCATTCGGGTACACACCCGGCCATCGATGCTTTATCGACTCCCACATTTTTAACATTCTCCGCATGTCCCCTCTCCCGTGCCATGTTTTCGGCCTGCCCTATGCGGATGTTTGCCCACGATGTAGACCATCTGAAAAAACAGATCCTTCCTCTTGTGTATGACGAAATCTTCCTTAAGGGCGTTTTCCAGGGTTTTGTGATTGAAGCCCAAATGCTCCCTTGTCCACTTCTTTTCCAGTCCGGATGTATCGGAAAAAAGGACGGCTTTCCATAGATCCGTGAAGGATATGGGCTCGCGGTACATACCCAACATTTTCAGGCCCAGTCGCTGGATCAAGAACGACGGACCGACCATTTTCGGAACGGATATGACAACGATACCTTCGTCTTCCACCAGGGAGAAAACCTCCTTGAGAAATTCGATCTTCGATCCGTACATGTCCGCATCCGTGCCCACGTGCTCCAGGGTTTCCAACAAGAACAAAATCTGGTAGGGTGTTCCCGATAATCTGGACGCCAGGACCTGGAGGGATGATGATGCGTTGCACAGCACGTCCACGTTGTTGAGGTTCAGCACGTCGCACAATTTCGAAGCGATTTCCACGAACTCGGGCACGATATCGATGCCTAAAACTTTTGGGAAATACCTGGCCAGGGATGGCAGAAAAGGCCCGTCGCAGCAGCCAAAATCGATGACATTCGCCTGTCCGAAGTACGTCCTCGTCATCCTCAATGCCGCGTCAAAGTGCAGGGTCTTCAAACAGGTCGCCATTCGTCCTGCTCTCAGGTAATTGTATTCTGTGTACGTTTTGTACCCCGGACGGTATTCGTATCCCTCGATATCGACCATCGGAGGCTGAATGAATAATCTCTTTCTTTTCATCACGTTATCATGGTCTCAGCGAATGGAGAACATCTTACCGTTCTCGATCCGCCGACCCGGAAAATTTTTCCTACAGGTAAAAACCTACCTCACCAACTCGGCATAGGCCCTGGCCGCCTTCTCCCAGCTGAATTCCTCCATGACTTTTCGTTGGATGCGCTTCCCCAGGGTTTCACACAGTTTCCGGTCTCCCAGCAACTGGACCAGGCGGTCTCTCAATAAATCAAAACGCTCCGGCTCCTGAAACTCAAACCCGTCGATTAAAAAGCCGTCGATCCCATCGTCGATGATGTCCGCCTGCCCTCCCACGTTGGAAGCCACGATGGCGCAGCCTTCCAGACCGGCCTCGATAGTCGTGATGCCAAATCCCTCTGTGTACGTCGGGTTGATGAATACCTGGGATTTCGCCAATAACCGGTGCACGTCATCCGAATCCAGGAAACCGCAAAACTCCACGCGGTCTTCCAAACGGTATGCTTGAACCCGTTTTTCGAGTTCGCTCCGGTACATGCCATCGCCCACGATCCTCAGCTTGAACGGCAGATCGATGTCCTTTAAGACGAGGAGCAAATCCTGTATCCCCTTGCCGTACACCAGCCGTCCCACGGCGATGAGACTGCCGGGCTCCTTACCGGAAAAACGCCCGTCGAACACCCGGTTTTTCGACTCCACGCCGTGATGGATGACCCGATAATCGCGGGCGCCCAGTCGTTGAGCAAACAAGCCGGCCGCCGTGGAAATGGCGACCACCCGGTCGGCAAACGTAAGGATGAGCCGACCAACCGTCTGGTCGACTAGATAGCTCATCCAACTGACGAATAGGTTGTCCAGCTTCGTGAACGACGCGCCCTGCTCCGTATGAACGTACACGATCTTATGCATTCGGGCGTAAAGAAACGCGATCAGGGAATTGATGAAAAAACGTGTGTGCGCGTTCACGTATCTGTAGTCGTGGTGGCGTATGTCTTTAAACGTCTTCATCAAACTGAACGGTTTGGGTATGGAGTATCGATGACCCAGCATGTTCCAGCATTCCATCCTGTGGATATTCAAGCCGCGGTATCTTTCTTGCCGGACGACCCGCTCTGTGTTGTTGCAGACAACATCGATCTCCATCTCCGGGTACAGAATTTTCATCTTGCCGTAGAGCTCCAGCACCGAATTCTCCAGTCCTCCGATGTACGGATAAAAATGATTGACCACCACGAGTATTCGATTCGTCATCCTCCCGGCTCCCCGTCACTCCGCGCTCTCTTGTTCGATTCCCTTTTCTCGCTTCAAAGATTCCATCTCACCCCGGAGAAGCCCCATTTCCTGGGCCAGTTTGTTGTTCTGACGCTTCAATCCCGAGATGACCACGGAGAAATGGAGTGCGATGACCATACCGCAAATGATGGCCACCAGGAACAGCGTGGACGGCGGATACAGGATGCCGATCATACTGGAAATCTTGACCCATACATCCTGCCACACGGCCATGACGATCAGGATAACGGCCGATGCGATCCACAACAAAGAGTACTGCTCCAGGAGCCTGTTCTTCCGCATCAACTGAAAAATGATTCCCAGCAGGACGACACCCACCAGAATGGAGAATAATTGTAACCGAAACTCCATGATCACCCCCTATCGATATTTCTTGAAAAGTGTCATGAAAATCGCCAAGAGCACTTTGATCATATAGTACATCGACCAGAATGCCGAGATGGACGAACGACCGTGCTCGCGCTCTCGCATCAATACCGGCACTTCGGCAAGGCGGAACCCGTTTCTTCCCAGGATGATGACGGACTCGGGTTCCGGATAATCGTAAGGATAATGCTCGGCCAAGAATTCGATGGCCTTCCGGTTGTATGCCCGGAATCCCGAGGTGTTATCCGTGATTCTTCTCTTGAGCAGGATCGAGTTGACCAGCACAAAAACGTGTACGCCGATACGCCTGACCAAGGAGGTTGTATAGCCTCCCGACGAAAGAAACCGGGAGCCAATGACCACATCGATCCCCTCCTGACGGAGCGCATCCAGGAGGATGGGGATCTGATCCGGCCGGTGCTGGCCGTCCCCGTCTACCTGAACGGCCACGTCGTACCCTTTCTCTGTGGCGTACTTGAACCCCGTCTGTACGGCGCCCCCGATACCCAGGTTGAACGGCAGGGAAATGACCCGTGCACCCGCCTTCCGGGCGACGTCCGCCGTTTCGTCCGTGGACCCGTCGTCGATGACCACGACATCAACCGCGGGGCGAAGCCGGCGGATTTCTTCCACCACCTTGCCCACGGCGCCTTCCTCGTTAAAGGCCGGGATGATAGCGAGTATGTCAGACATTCCCCTGCCCACCTACTCTCCCTCCTCAGAATGTGCTTGATCCATCTGCATCCGATAGATCACGGTCCGGACGCCCGATGGATCGGTCTTGTCGTAAACACGGCTCACCTCAGGGGACGGGTTTTGACTCTCGATGAAGGGACGGAGATTCGAAAACCAGTCCAAATACCGGCTGCTGAGCACCAGGTATTCCACGTCCCGATGCCGGGCATACGCCAGGTTGCGTTCCACAGAATCGTACGAGAAGGAAGCCCCTTTGCGCATATCGAACTGTCCGGCGTAAAAATCCACGGCCTTATTCAGACTCATCAGCACCGGAGGATGTTCCGTACGCGCCTTCAGCCAAGAACCCGCCTCTTTCAGTTCCACGGGCTCCGACCACATATCCCGGCTGTATTTCTGTATCTTCATGACCTTGCCCAACTCGGGCAAGAAGCTGAATGTTAGGATGGCGATTCCTATCAAGCCGCTGCTGAGGACATGCCGATGCCGGAAACACCGACTGCCGGGTGCGGTGTTGGCCTCGAACACCCGACCAATCCAATCGTATATCACCAGACAGCCCTGACCGACCCAGATGAAACACAGGGGAAACAACGGCATCAGGTACCGGTCGTTGACGTGGAACATCGGGACCAGAATAAACCAGAAAAAAGCGACGTTGGCTCCAAGATAAAAAATAAATTTCCAGCGTCTGGAATCGTACTTTTCGTGAAAAAAGCCCACTGCCCAGAGGATAAAGAGCATCGATGTCATCGTATGGGGAACGGCGTACTTGACGATCCGGTAAAAATTAGTGACGTACTTCCGGGCGTAATTCTTAAGGGGAATAGTCACCACGTGGCTGCGGCCCATGTCCGAACGGGTCAGTTCCTTGATGTTTCCAAAATGCACGGCCATGTCGTACGGGAGGCTCTGGTTGTCCGGTGTCAGATGGAGAAACGGGTCTCTGATAGCCCCGTTATCGAACATCACGGCCGCTTCCAACTGTTGGTTCACCCGTCCCTTGGTCGAGAGTGTCCACACGCCCGTGGCTTGCCGCAGGTAGATCATATAAGGCAGGGCTAACAATAAGAAACCGACGAGTGATAGAATAGGAGCTAGAAAGAATCGTCCGTTCCATGCTCTGCCGACGAGGTTTTTAACGAGAAGAATTCCTGTGAAGGCCCCGTAGACCAGGACAAAGCCCACACCCTCGGGCCGCATCAGATAACCCGCACCCCACAGCAGTCCGGCCGCCAGGCCCAGTATCGGCCTGCGTTCATCCAGCGCCTTCCAGCCCGCGTATAGCCCGACGATACAGACGAGGGAGTAAAGCGTCTCCGGCATCACATTCGTGGCGTTGTACGCCAGGGGCGGGTAGAGCATCACGAAAAGCGCCGCGAGCTTTGCGGCGCGGTCTCCCACCAGAGCCTTTCCCATATGGTAGATGGGAAAGACGAGCACAGCACCGGAGAGCACGCTGATGAGACGCCCGGCCAATTCCAGATCTCGGATGACACCACCGACCAGGGCGATCATGCCGGGAAAAAAGGGAGGCCAGTATGCATGAAGAAGGCCGGACAGGCCCCTTTCCAGAAAGCTCGCACCCAGACGGAGATAATGGGCCTCATCAAAGCTCACGGCAAACCGGGCCGTGAGCATCAGGAAGAGACGAAACAGCAGGCCCACGATGAACAACGATCCCACGACCGCGTATTTCTTAGGGTGTATCCTATCCTTTTCCATGTGATCTTTACATTCGTTTTTTATGCATTCGACGACGATCGTTTAAATACCAGAATTTCATCAGGGCGAATTCCCCCGATGATGAAAAGCACCAGCAGATAAATCATGACCGCCAGGCCGATGCTCACAAATACATGCACGTGTACATAAGATAGGAACAAGACCATCACCAGGGCAGCAGCGATACCCTTGAGCAGCGGCCCGAATTCCGGTCGGCCCAGCCTCCGGTAAACCAATACAAAGGCCACGCCAAAGAGCAGAACCTTGGAAACCACGGAAGCTGTGGCTGCCCCAACATGGGCATACGACGGGATCAGCACCCCGTTGAGCACGATATTCAAGAGCAGGGCACCCGTCTGCAGGAGCGCCAGGCTCCGTTTGCGGTTCCACGCGATGAGGAACACGGCAAAGAACACGTTAAAGAAATCGAATCCCACGGCAAAGATCAGCACCCGCAATGCATCGGCACCGGGCATGTACTGTTCTCCGAAAAGAAAGACGACCATGTCATCGGCGAGGAAGAGTGTTCCCACCACCATGGGAACGGCCAGATAGAACAAGTACTTCAAACCCAGCCGGTAAATCTTCGACACCTCCCCTTCGTCCTTTCTGGATGCGCTGGAAATCCGGGGTAGCGTCACCGTCATCACGATATTGGGAATCACGGCACAGACCAGGATAATCTTATAGGCTGCCGAATACCATCCCACCACCGCATCCCCCTTCATCACCGTCAGCATCATCACATCCACCCGCTCGTGGATGTTGGCCAGAAACCAGAAAATGCCCAGCAGAAAAGACGCCTTCAGGATCGTTTTCATCAACGCCCCGTCCACGGTCGCGGCCTTACGGAGAAATTTGCTTTTTACCAGAACAAGGTTTAAGAGCATGCTGAGCAGACCGCCGCACATGAACACCACAGAGAAGACGAGGATTCCGTATCCCTGGAGGAGCAGGTAGATGCTGACACTCGTGATCACCGTTTTCTCGAAAATCAGGACGATCATCTCGTATTCCATGCGCTCCATGGCCCTGTAAGCGGCAAACCCCAGCTGATTGAACGAGAAAAAAAGACCGTACACGCCGAAGAGGAGCACCACGATAACTTTGTCTCTGGGGAATGAGAACACGCCCAGATACATCCACAGAAAAATACCGCTGGCCAGGATAAGGAGGATTTTCAACACGGCACTGTTCAGGAAATACGCTTCGATACGATCCTTCTGCTGTGCCACCTCCCGGGTCAGATACGTCACGATGCCCAGGTCGTTGAATAGAAACACGAAATAAGACATGACGATGGCAAAATTATACTTGCCGAAATCTTCATCCCCCAGGGTGCGGGCCGCGACGATGTTGAGGAAAAAGGCCAGGGTTAGATGCACTGCCTGACTGATGACGATAAAATACGTGTTCTTTTTCAGTCCGCCTGCCTGCATGGGTGTTTGGATCCCCGCCTCTTTCTCTGCCAACGCAGTCATCTTTTTCTCCCCGCGCCCCAGACAGCCAGCCAGAACGGCTGCCTATCTTCCGTGACCCGAATATCGAAAAAAGCGTCCTCCTCGAACCATGCCTGCACCTCCTGCCACTGATGTGCACTCTGGTATGTGGGCGAGAGAGCATCAAAAAAGGAAAAGGCCGTACTCCGAAAACGCACCAGGATCCGAAGAGCCTGCATCAGAGCATACGGTATCACCATCAGGTACGACAGCAGAAACAACAGGGAACGCGGCCATCGGGGCGTCTTCAGCCATCGACGCACGCGCGCCTGAGGGGATCGCGCATAGACCCATACATAACACATCCCTCTGGGTTTCAGAACCTGACCCAAACATCGAAACGCCTGCTTCGGATCGGGTGTATGATGGATCACACCCTCGCTCCACACGATGTCGAACGACTCCCGGGCAAAGGGCAGTTGGAATATGTCGCCCTGGACGATGTGGACGTTGGGAAATTCCCGGTTGATGGCATACGCCCATTCCAGATCGGTCAGGTCTATACCCACCACATCGCACCCGTGGGCCGAGAGGGCACGGACCAGCCGGCCGCTCCCGCACCCGGCATCCAGCACCCACTTCCCCTTCAGATCATCCGTGTGCAGGCCCAAACGGTTGAGGAATTGAGACACCTCCTGACCCACACTCCCGCCGTAAAGCGTCTTTCCCTCGAACAGCCGCTTACCCCGGGATCGCCATTGGAATCCAAAACTCTGCGAGATGGCCTTCTGATAACCGAAGCCTTCCGCCATCCGGGGTATCCCGCCGGCAATCGGGAATCGTGTTCGGCAGGCTTTGCATGTCAGCGATCCCTCGATGATCTCGCCCGAATCCTTATCTTTCATGTCCACGTCCAGCTTCAAGGCTTTGTGACACTGGGGGCAAACGAGCATGTCGACCAGTGATGCTTTCATCCCTTCTCCGCGATGGTTGACTCGCTTCCGTCCATCTGCTGCTTCACGATGCGCAGGCCCTGGGAGGCCGAAGAAAAATCCACACCCATCTCCCGGCGAATCTTGTCGATTTTCAGACCCGACCGCAGGGGACGCCTGGCCGTCTGGTTCAGATCGGCCGTCGTAATCCTGCTGATGAGGGAGGCATCGAGACCGAAGACATCGGCGACGCTGAGCGCAAACGCATACCGGCTCAAGCATTCGCTTCCAGCCGTATGATAGAGACCCCTCCCGTCTTTCTGGTAGAGAATCAGCAGCGATCGTGCCAGGTCGTCGGCCAGTGTCGGCGTCCCGAACTGATCATCCACGATAGAAACACGATTCCCCTGCCCGAGTCGATCGACCAGCCAGGTCACGAAATTCAACCGTACGCCGGGCGCATACCCGTACAGGACCATCGTCCTTGCAATCACATAATCGTCCAAAATTTGACGGATCACGTCCTCGCTTTCCAGTTTCGTTTCCCCGTAGTATCCGACGGGACTGGGTTCGTCTTCCTCCGAGTAAGGTCCCGCCTGTCCGTCGAACACATAATCGGTGGAAAGGTGAATCATCTTAATGCCCAATTTCTTGCAAGCCAAGGCCACGTTTCGCGCTCCATCGACGTTGACGCTTCGCGCCTTCGTTCGTTCTCTCTCGCAGCCATCCACATCCGTGAAGGCCGCCGTATGGATGACGCAGTCGGGCTTCACCCCGACGATCCTTTCGTGAATGCCTTGGGCATGGGTGACATCACCCTGAATATAGACCACGTGACCGTACTCGGCAAGCGGTTCCGGTTCGAGATCAATGGACACGACTCTGTATTTGGATTCCGCTGCTTGCAGCACTTTACTCCCCAACAGGCCATTGCCTCCTGTGACACAAATTGTGTTCATGCGCCTGCCATCTTCCGAAAGAGCCGTTCGTAATCCTGCGTCACGCCTTCCCAGGAGTACAACTCCCGGGCCCGGGCCGAAGCTTTCTTCCGATAGGTTTCCACCTCCCCGGGATTGTCCAGGAGGGCCTGCAGCTGAGTTGCTAGATCATCGTTCTTCTGGATCCGAAAATAAACGCCGGCATCCCCCAGCACTTCCTGGTGTTCGGGCACATCGTTGGCCACCACACAGTTGCCATACCCCATTCCTTCCAGCAGGGCGGGATGCGTGCCCCCGACTTCGGTGGCCTGAACATAACAGTAGGCGTTGGACTGAAGCTCACGATAGCCCTGGCCGAACACGTAACCGGTAAACAGAATCCGCTTATCTGTTGTGCTCATCAGGTCTTGGATATACTTTGGGTTATACGGCGCATCGCCCACCACAACCAATTTCAGGCGTGTCTTCGTCTTTTCAAAAGCCCTGACTACGACATGAGCGTTGTTCTCTGGCTCCAGCCGGCTAACGTACAGGACGTATTTTCGAGGCTTCAATCCGTACTGTTTCAAGGCATCATCGCTCTTCACCCGCGAATCGGGCGCACCGTAGGGGATGAATGTCGATCCCTTACCGAACTTCCTGAGATAGTATGCCTGGATGGTGCGTGAGTCTGTGACGATATGATCTGGCAGGAACGTCGCCAGAAATTCTGAGACCCGGTAGACACCCTTCCCGATTCTGTTCCATTTGGCCCTCTGCCACTCCAGGCCGTCCACGTTGACGGCTACCTTCTGTCCTGCCAGCCGGGGAACGATGGAGAACACGCTGTTCACACTGTTGCAGATCAGCACGGCATCGAACTTCTTGCGAAGCGCATGGAAGACGCAGAGGAAGGTATGGGCCACGGTATCCAGGTATTTGGATCGCAGCGTGGGAAGTATGACGAGACGAACACCCTTGTACTCAGAACCTACATATTGAATATTGTTCGACCGGCAGTACACCGTTACGTTGTGTTCCCTCTGGACCAGCCGAGTGCTCAGTTCTTCTGCAAACGTCTCGAACCCGCCGTAATTGGCAGGAATTCCCCGCATCCCCATGATGGCGATGTTCAATGATTTTTTATTTTTCCGTCGATCCATCGGATATGCGCGCTTCAGCTCTTCCTCATTTTGACGATCATCCTCGATGATGCGGTATTCTTAATAACGATCAATCTTCAGCTCACATTTTTTGAATCACGATAATCGGGTACCGGCCTAGTCGGGCTGCCATGTACGGAAAGGCTTCCTCGAACCCATACACCAGCCTCATCATCCACTTGCCCCAGGCGTTGTTCGGGATGAACACTTTCGTAAAAACCCGATCCACCGAACGCCAACAATGCACGGCCACGCGCCAATCGTCGGGCACGTTTCTCCGAAACCACCGGTAACCGTGGTGATGCGAATAAATGGGTGGACGTGTGTTTCTCTTACCGCTACGGTTGTACGTGGAGGAAGCCGAGGGGGAACCTTTTCGTTGGATTATTCGCCGGAGCCACCGTATAAGCCGCGCCGTAATTCGGACAAGACCCATGTTCCAGGCATAGATGATGACGCCCGATCGACCCTGTTTTAACGTCCGGACCATCTCTTCCATGGCGGTTGCCTGCTCATCCCTGGGAACGTGATAAAGCACATGGGCCGATACGATAGCCCCGAACACACCGTCCTTGAACGGCAGTTGGCTGACGTCGGCCTGAACAACCAGGCCCTTGTCCCCCACCTTCTCTCTGGCTTCCACCAGGGCCTGCTGCGAAAGGTCGACACACACCCGCCATCGATAATCCGACGAATACGCCAGATGCTCGGCATGGGCCACGGCTCCCGATCCTGCGTCCAAATAATAATCACCCTCGGATTTCAGCAGACGCTTTACCCGCATATGCGTCTTATGCCGATACTCATCCAGGACGGGCCGGGTATCCACGAACGTGGCCACATCCCTGTAGACCCCATCTTCGTTCTTGTGCCAGCCGAACCCGTCGTAAAAATCTTTGATGATTTGTTTTTCTTTTTTCATAGTTGAACCGTTCCGCCGCTGCTGGATTTACATCGGCAGTGCATCGCCGTAGGGTGAGGCGGCGGTCTCTTCCCGTTCCTTTCGGGGCAGTATGTGCCGAAAATCCTGTGGCGTGATTTCTTTGAAGACCAATAGGAGTGCCCCGTAGAACACAATACCCAGTATCATGGCCAGGACAAAACCGTTCCCGCGGATATTCCATATACTGATCCCCAGTCCCATGGCGGCCGCTGCCAGACCGATCCTGACCAGGGATTTTAATCGAATGAGAACCCGGAATCGTTTGTAGACGGCCACCATAACCACCAGCACTCCGGCGCCAGCGGCCAGGGTCGTGCTGATGGCTCCCCCCATGGCACCGCGACCGGGTACGAGGATAAGATTAAGAACCGCATTCAGGATGACGATGACGCCCGTGATGCCGAAAGCAAGCTTTGGCCTGTGATCGGCAATGATCACCGTGGCCAGGAGCAGGAGAAACGCCAGAAGCGTATTCCCCCAGATGAGCACCGTCAGAATCTCCCCGCCCGGCAAATACTCGGAGGAATAGAGCAGTGTCATGGTTTCGTGACTGAAGATCATCAGTAAAATCCCGATGGGCAACGTGACCATCAGAAGAAATCGCATCGACGAAGCGATGGTCGAGCGAACCTGCTCCAGACCATCGGAGGCCAAATTCCATGAAACCGTCGGCAGGACCGTAGACGAAAGCCCCAACACGAGAAAATAGGGAATCCGAGCAACCATGGATGCGGCCACGTAATATCCTCTCACCTCATCGCCCCAATGAAAGCTCACCACCCAGAGGTCCAGGTACAGAAGAAGGGTAAACGTCACGGTAAAGAGAAGGGTGGGAACGGCAAAACGGAGAATCTCTCCGGTTCGATGGGAGGGACGTTCCTTCCTGTCGTTGAGGAAGAAAAGGCCCACTGCCAAGCCGAGTAGAGACCCGGCCGCATTGGCCAGAAACGCACCCGTCAGCGTGTGAAAGAGAGAAACCAGGAGAAAGACGAATCCCAGCTTACTCAACGAATAGACGAAAAACAGGAGGGCCTGTCTTCCGAAGTGTCTTAAGCCGTTCTGGAATGAGACCAGGAGGTGAAAAAAACCGTAGAACACGAGATGAAACGTCGCTATCCTGAAGTAAAAAATCAACCGGTCATTCCCGAATACCATGCCCAGGAATGGAGATAGGAAGAAACAAACGGCAAACAGGACAACAACCATCCCCAGCTGAAACCGTCCGGCCGTCCATAGAATGGCGTAGGCGTTTGATTCGTCCGAGGCCACAAACTTCTGCACTGCATAAGGCAAGCCCGTGATGACAAAGATTTCCAGCCACATCAGAATGGACATCACCAGTCCGTATACTCCGTACCCCTCCGGCCCGAACGTCCGGGCCAGCCATACGTTCAGCACGTACCCTGTGATAGGAAGCGACGCCCACGCCGCCGTTAAATAGAGGGTGCCCCGTTTAAAACTCACGATTCACCCCACTCTTGCGGCCATCGGTATATCAGGACGGTCCCGTTCTTCGTCTGCATCGGGGTATCCAGGGTACCGGTGATATAATCCCTCACCCGTTCAGGTGTATAGTTGACATCCTCCAAATTATATCGAGAGATGAGCAACCATCCGCGCGCATGAGCTCCAACAATGGCCTTCAGTGCTTCCAGCGAGGCGACGCACACCACACCGGCATAAACATCGATATACTGGCCCTGCACATCCACGAAACGCTGTTCTTGAGACTGCTTCAAACTGTTCCAATTCAGGCAGTAGTCGGAGCGAATCCCATAGTACATGGCCACCTGGGGTAGGCTGGTGATGATGAGGTCGTCTTTTTGTTGATGCGCGTTTATAATACGAGCCGCTTCCCGCCATTCCTCGGACGTGACGGCCAGGTTGGTCTTTCCGTCCTCCAAAAACGGTATGTGGAGCGTGATCCGCAACCAGGGAGAAATCAGGAAGATACCGAAGAACAGGGCGAGAAATGCGGTGCGCAGCCAACTCTGTTTGAATATTTTCTCTCTCTCGAGCATGTCTTTCTCACTGCCCAGGAGGTTCAGAAAACCGAAAGCCGACAGCATCAAGAAGAACGGATACACGTAGAGCATATACGTAGACACGCGATGGGTAAACACGAACGAAAGAATAAACACGGGAAAGAGAAACACCCAGAAGGGAATCCAGCCCAGCGTGTTTTTACGGGAGATCATCTGAAGACTGCCGATGAAGAAGAACGCAGCCAGGGGAAACCGCTGAGAAGAGATGAGAAACTCGAACAGGACCATTGGGTTCTGGGCAGAGGACAATCCCGATGCCCAGGCCGGTGTATACGACAGAAAGTACGAGGCCGCTCCCCTGGTGTACGGAATGAGATACAGCACAAGAAAGACGACCACGCCCAGGACCGACGCGACAGCGTATTTATTCCAGATTCGTTCAGGGCCACTGTTTTCGAAGAAAACGATCACAGCCCTCGTGATTACATAGAAAAAAAGTCCGCCCAGGATGAAAATCGACAACAGATGGACATATTGATACGAGAAGCCCAGAACCACGATGGCCACAATCAGCCAGAGCGGAGAAATTCGCCATTCTCCAAGACGCTGTCTAATCCTGGATATGAATGATGAGACGGTCGCATCGCTGCCGGACAGGGCTTCGAACCCTCGGATAAACGCATAGATGAACACCAGCGTGAGGCATTGGAGGAGCGTATACATTCGGGCCGTGCGGGACCATCCCACTTCAAAATGGGAAAAGGTCATTAAAAACGCCGATAACAGGCCCACGTTCCGGTTGAAGATTCGCTTCCCCAGGGCGTAGACCAGTAGTATGGAGAGAATTCCGAATACGGCCGAGGTCAGCCGGGTTGTCGTCTCACCCACGCCCAAGACTGTGTACAGCAAGCCCGTGGTATATGTGTACAGAGGTGCCCTTGTGTATATGTATCCCGAGGGCATGGCAAAGGTTCCTGTATCCAGCCAGGATTTGGCCGCGTACAGGGCATCGACTTCGTCCACCCAGAAGCTCTGGCCTCCCAGGTTCCACAACCTCAGAAATCCACCGCAGATGACCAGCAGCACGAGCAGGACGATGACGCCTTTGCTAACATGCCCTTGGCTCCGAAAAAATCCTCTCAATGCCTTTCCTCTTTGGAGTTCCAGATTCCCCTCTCTGTACTCAATCCCGACCGATACGGCCCACGGATAAAACCCCACGTATACGCCACGAGGCCGAGGAAAATCAGCGGATAGAGCCCCAGATACAACAAGAACAATGTGACGCGGGATTGAACGAGCCGTTTCCCGATGATCAACGTACGGTAGACCGGGATGAACGGTACGAGTACCGGGTACTTGACCAGGAAGTGTCCATGCCGTTTCGTCCGCCTCCGGGTCTCGATGGATCCTTCACCCAGAGCCACCTGATTCTTCAGGTAGTGCACAAATCCTTGCCTGTTCTTGTGGACGATCTTCGCCCTCGGATTAAAATAGATCGTTTCCCCACGGCAGACGATCCGATCACAGAAGATCGTGTCCTCTCCTTTCATAAAATCGGGAAAATACCCCACCGCATCGAAGATGCGGCGATGCACCGAAAGGTTGCACGACGGATGAGCCTGCACTTCACCAGCCCCTGCCCATGGATTCATCTCGTTGAATTCCAGCAGATACTCCGCCGTTCCGACGATGCTCCTGGGCGTACCGTTCACCACGCTCCCCCCCACCACGGGATGACCCGCCTGGTGGTACGTCCAAAGCTCCTTCAGCCAGTCACGATCCGGGACACAGTCCGTGTCGGTGAAGAAGACCACATCCCCCTTGGCCATGCGTGCCCCGATGGATCGGGCCCTGCCGGAGAGCGTTCGACCTTCCAGATGTATTGTCTGGACTTCCGGATGCACGTTTCGGATGGCGGGCCCGATATCCTCGGGGGAGCTGTCCACCACGATGATCTCCCGTGCGATATCGAGACTCTGATGCATCAACGCGTCCAGACATTGAAAGATCATCTCACCCGGTTTGTAGGATGGGATGACCACGGTAATTTTCGGATGTTGTTTCAATATGCTTCTGATTTTAAAAAGATTAACTCCTCATTTCAGTCGATTTTTTCTTCCGAAGCCACCTTCTCGCAGGCCAGGCAGATTGCCCGGGCATTCTTCCTCCAATCGGCATGCTCCTTTACATAACGCTGGCCGTTTTGGCTTAACGTGTTCCATAATGTCTTGTCCTTGAGAAGCTGCAGAATACCCTGCGCCAGACTTTGAGGGTTTCCGTTTTCGAACAGAATCCCGGCATTGCTCTCCTGGACTTGTTCCTGACTACAGTCCAGGTCGGACGTGATAAACGGAACGCCCGACGCCATGTACTCATAAGAGCTCAGCCTCGTCGACAATTCCGTGGCCGAGACCTTCAGCATCGTGATGAGACCGATCTTCGACTCGGTCAGTATTCCAGGAATCTCCCCTTGATCTCTCCAGCCCTTCAGGATAAATGAGCGGCTCAGGCCCAACGTTTCCACGCGCTGTCTGAGGTTTTGCTTGTCCTTACCGTCGCCCACCATCATAAACATTTCGTCTGGGAATTCCTTCAACACTTCTTGGGCCGCCTGAGGGATCAGGAGCACGCCGTCGTTGACTTCCATGCCCCCGGTAAACGTGATGTATTTTCTCTCCCGGTCAACGGCCTTGAACCGTGACAGATCGACGCCATGGCGAATGATAACGGTTCGATGAATCCCGTGCTTTTTGCACCACTGTTGTACGACTCTGGAGTTTACGATGGTCAGGTTGGCCCGTTTTGCCACCCACCGTTCCATCTTCGGCCCGAATCGATAAACAAAAGAAATCTTGGAATACCCCGTGAGCAGGTCGTCAAAATCGAACACCACGGGTATTTTCTTCAACTTGCTTATCAGGATTGTGGGCAGCCCGGCCACGGCATTGTGGGCGTAGAGAACATCAAACCGCTGACATAATAGCCTTATAAAAATGCGCGCCATCAGACCGATATACTTGATTTCCTTGAACTTTACGAACCGCGTCAATTTCCCTGCACTCAGCACGGGAATAGGACCGAATTCTTCCTCAATTCCCTCCCGCGTCTGAAGCGGAGCGATGACGCATACGTCGTGCTGTCTTTGGATCATGGCCTTGGTGACCCAATAGACGCGGATGCCCCCGCCTCCCTTCAGAGGCCAGAAACAATCGTGGGATACCACCCCGATGCGTAACGGTGTCTGCACCTGCTGGACGCTCATTCGCCTTTCTCTTGTTTTCTGTTCAACTCCATTTTCTTGATACGGTGCAGGACATCTTCGATGAGCCTCCGGTTGGCCGCGATGATGTCCGACAGGAGACCGATCATGGCCACCTGAAAACCCACGATCATTAAAACGGCTGCTAGAATCAACGACTGTATATGCCCGGCCCCCTGATGGGTGAAATAAAAGTAGAGAAACCGGACGGTGATCAGGAGTCCCAGGCCGAATATGCCGGCGCCGATGATGAGAAAAATCTTCAGGGGCTCGTACAGCGCATAGATACGTATGATGGTGGCTGCAGACCGTTTGACGTAGGAATAGATGTTCGAAAAAAGCCGCGAGGGCCGTAGCTGCTCGTTGGTTCGAATGGGCACATGGGTCAGGGCGATGTTTTTCTTGCCGGCCTGGATGACGGTCTCCAGAGTGTATGTATAACGGGAAATGATGTTCAGTCGGAGTGCTGCCGAACGGCTGAACGCCCGGAACCCACTGGTCACGTCGGGTATCTCTGTGCCTGAAAGTTGTCTCACGATCCAGCTTCCCAGTGACTGGAGGCGCTTCTTGACGAATGAAAAATGCTTGACCTGCATGACGTTCCGGTCGCCAATCACCATCTCTGCTTCTCCCGACAGGATGGGATCGATGAGTTTTTGAATGTCTTCCGCCCGGTACTGATTGTCGCCGTCGGTATTCACGATGATATCCGCGCCCAACCGCAGAGCAGCGTCGATCCCCGCCGTGAAACTCTCGGCCAATCCCTTGTGATTCATCAGGCGTACGATGTGCCTGACGCCCGCTTTTTTTGCCACGTCGACGGTCCGGTCGGTACTCCCGTCATCGATGACCAGGATCTCTACATCGTCGACACCTTGGAACACTCTGGGAATTTCCCGGAGAGTAACGGGAAGGGTCTCTTCTTCATTGTAACAGGGAATCTGGACGATCAGCTTCACCTATGGCCTCCCATGCTAAGGTGTCCATTGTTCAACGTTCCACAGATACTCGATTCGAATCATGGCTCCCAAACTCACAACCCTTTGGGATCGTTGATAATCTCCTGGATGTTGTACTCCTCCATATCCCCGGCATGGGTAAAAATGAGCATCTCGCCCAACAGGCCGATGGAAATCATCTGAATGCCGATTACCAGGAGCAGAGCCCCCAGAACCAGGAGCGGCCTTCCGGCAATGCCCCCAAGCTGGAGAATGCGGTAGATGAACAGATAGATCTCGATGCCGGCTCCCACTAGGACGAAGATCGTCCCGAGAAAGCCTAAAAAGTGAATCGGTTTCTTCGAGTACCTGGACAGGAAGAACACCGTCAGGATATCCAGAAAACGCTCGACATACTCCCTGGGGTACTTGGATTTTCGGAACGTGCCCGGGAGTTGTTCGACTTTGGTTTCCGTGATCCGGTATCCCTGCTGTCCAGCCATCACGGGAATAAAATTATCCAGATCACCGTAAAAAGACACACGTTCCAGGACGGATCGGGTTGTGGCGATGATCCCGCTGTTGATGTCATGCAGCCTTTTCTTGCAGACACGGCTCACCAATCGGTTGAACATCCAGGAAACCATTCGATTCAGGATAGAGTCCCTCCGTGGCGACCGCCAACCGACCACAAGATCGTATCCGTCATCGAGGGCATCCAGAAACCTGGGAATCACCGACGGATTCACGCGCACCCGACCGCTCAGGTAACAGATGCGATTACCCATCGAATGACGCAGTCCCGCATCCAGTGCCGCCGCTTCGCCAAACGTCGATCGCATTCGAATCACCCGAACGCGCGGGTCGTCCCGTGCAACCGTATTTAGTTTTTCGAACGTGGCATCCGTACTTCCGTCATCCACAAAGACCAGTTCAAAAGGAGTGCCGGATTCCCCCAAAGCTTCCACCAGCGCACCGTACAAGGCTTTTACTTCTTGGGCAAGATTGTACAAGACGATGATGACCGAAACATCGGAAGATATCGTTTTAGTCACACTCAAGAATCTGCCATCCCTCCTTTTTCTCACCCGGTAATGAGACCATCGATGCCATAGCAAAACCAGACCGGGTGCCCGTCTTCACGATGAGACTGGCCACCAGCCCCAGGAACAGAAACTGAAATCCCGCGACCCATAGCAGGAAGACCAGAGTGACTGGTATATTCAGCTCGATGAGAGGCGTACGATAAACGCCCATGTAAAAACCAATCCAACAGGCCCCCACGAATCCGATCAAGAGAAATCCGATGCTGATTTTTCCGAAAAACCGCAACGGATTCCGCAAGTACTTCAGAAAAATATTCAAACTCGCCAAGTCCATCAACACGCGAAACGTCCGGCTCAGATTGTACTTGGACTGCCCAAACCGCCGGGAATGATGGCGCACGACGATTTCGGCAATTCGGGCCCCTTCGACTTTGGCCAGGGCTGGCACAAAACGGTGGAGTTCCCCGTACAGCCGTATCTGTTGTATGACCTCCCTGCGAAACGCCTTGAGGGCACATCCTGTGTCGTGGAGCCGCAAACCCGTTACCCAGCAAATCAACCGATTGGCCAGGATGGAGGGCAGACGACGCAGGAGAAATGTATCTTTACGATCTTTACGCCAGCCGCTCACCACATCGAATCCTTCGTCCATCTTCTTCAAAAGAATTGGGATGTCCCTGGGATCGTTTTGAAGATCGCCGTCCATGGTGACGACGACACGGCCACGACTCAACTTGAATCCGGCCGCCATAGCCGCCGATTGCCCAAAGTTTCTTCGGCAGAGGACGACACGAAGAAGCGTATCCTTTTTCGCCCATTCCCTGAGCACGTCCTGGGTTCCGTCCGTACTCCCGTCATCGACGAAAATCATCTCACAGGGCCCGTCCATAGCTTTCAGGACTTCCTTGATCGAACGGTACAGGAGTGGTACATTCTCCCGCTCGTTGTACAAAGGAACGACGACCGAAAGGTAAACGCTGTCATCCGTCTTATTCACGTCGATCTCATGGTTATCAAATGGGCCTCATCATCCATCATGGCCGTGCGGCTGTCTTCAACGTTTTCCCGTATTTGACATACATCCAAATCGCCAGGGGCATCAGTATGGCCAGCTCGATGAGAAGCGTCCACAGGTTATGCCAGCAGACCAAACTCCCAAAGAATGCGTCGTTGGAGGACGCCTTGTGCACATCCTGGAACAGGACGACAGGGGAGAGAAAATACTTGCTGCTGATCGGCCAAAAAAGGGGCATTCCGCTGGGCACACGCGTATCCTTCGAGAAAAAATCCAGAACGAGATGGGATCCCACGATACCTGCTGCAATACCGCCCATCTTGAGCCCGTTCTTGTTACGAATAACTGTGTATATCGCACTGATGACGACACCCGTCAGGACGGCAAAGACGATACTGTGGGTCCAGAGATGATGGTACCGGTTGGGATTACCCACGCTCCATCCGAAGAGGAAGTCGATGTCCGGCAGGTTCGCCACCAGTACGATGAAAAAGAGCATCATCCAGCGCGATGGCGTCCTGGATACCGATGTGCGGGAAAGCACGGCGTATCCTGCCAGCGCATGTCCTATGGGCGTACACATAAAAAATTGTTTATCAATACTCCATCATACGGTAGTCTTTTCGATTCGATTACTTGACGAGAATCACCTTTTTACTCTTTATTGAACGGGATGTGGAAGCCGTGACAATGTAAACACCACTGGCTACCGATTCACCGTTCTGGCTCGTGCCATCCCATGTTCGGTGATACCGTCCCGGGCTTAATATTTGGTTGACGATCTCCCGAACAAGGCGTCCCATGCGGTCGTAGACCACGATGCGAACCCTGTCTTCCTGCTGCAGGTCAAACTTCAGCGTCGTACAGCTATTAAACGGATTCGGATAATTATCATAAAGCGTAAAATC
>CAZTKR010000010.1:0-33905 GCA_964614115.1 uncultured bacterium
TAGAGCAGCTCACTCGTAATGAGCAGGTCGTCGGTTCGAGTCCGACGGGTGGCTCGGTTTTTTTCATGCAGGGAATACCCCTGATTTTTTTTATTTGAGATAGTCTCGATGAAAAAACGGTTCGTATTCATCATCTCCTCATTCCTGCTTTTACCCTCGGTCGTTCTGTGGGGCTCTAGCGGGGGGCAATCGGGATTTGATTTTCTCAGAATAGAGCAGGGTGCAAAAGCCGTTTCCATGGGCGGTGCGTTCATGGCCCAGATAGCCGATCTGTACGGTCTGGCCTATAATCCGGCGAGTCTGGTGGGTGTGAAGGACCTGGAATCCACGTTCACGTATCTGAATCATTTTCTGGATATCAAATCGGGTTTCATAGGATTCAACAAGGTCATGCCCAACGCCGGTCATCTGGGCATCGGCATTTTTTACATGAATTACGGCGGAATCCGCCGCACCGATATCGTGGGGAACGATCAGGGATCGTTCAACCCGGGCGACTTTGTAGTCAATGCTGCCTATGCCAACAGCCTGTCTTCCGGGCTTCGTTATGGCGTAGCGATCAAATACATCCAGTCCAAAATCGATCAGTATACGTCTAACGCCGTCGCCTTGGATGTAGGCGCCATCTATCGTATCGAGAGTCAGGATCTGAACATCGGTGTCGGCATCTCCAACCTGGGTACGGCCATAACAGCCTTTATCGACGAACGAGAAAAACTGCCGACATCCTTCCGCCTGGGCGTTTCCAAGCAACTGGCGCACCTTCCGCTTTGCCTCAATCTCGATGTCTTCCGATTCCTCCACGAAGAGAGCGATCAATTCTTGGGGCTCTACTGGGCCCTGGGCGGCGAATTCACCATTTCCCAGTCCTTTTTTCTCCGCTGGGGCTACAACTCCCGGGGCAGTGAGGAGAAGGTGGGCACAGACAGCGACCGGTTCGCCGGCGTCTCCCTGGGATTTGGAATCCGGTTAAAAAACTATAGCATCGACTACGGATACAGTTCATTCGGGGCGCTGGGAAGCATGAACACGTTCACAGTTACGGTGCCGTTTTGAGGTGACATGAAAAACATGGTATTAAAAACCCCTTTGCTGGAAGGGGTTTTTTGTTTGAAGTGGTGACGGAAAATCCCCTTGCGAAAGTATATGAAAATATGTACCTTTTAATCGAATAGTAATATCTCGGGAGATGGCATGCGCTTCCTCCATCGCCTGTTTTTTACCATTTTGTTGGGTGTATCTTTTTGTACGCTTTCCGCAGAAGCGTCGGACTGGCGTACACTGGTTCGGGGAACCTGGGTACTCCATTGCCACGAGGAAGATTTGGAAAACGGAAGGCGGGTGCTTTCCATGGCCGATGAAGCGCTTCCCCGGATGACCGGCGACTTTGGTCTTTCATCGACAGAGACGATACATATTGTAATCGCACCCTCGGAACAGGCGTTCCATCGGTTGACAGGCGGCCAGATCCCGGAGTGGGGTTCAGGGGCGGCCGATCCTTCTCAGGCGATGATTTTCCTGAAATCACCGCGTTTTTCCCGTCCCGAAGTGGACCTTCGACAAGTCGTGCATCATGAATTGAGTCATGTATTACTGTGGATGGCCGTGGGTTTTCACCCTGTGGACCGGTGGTTCGACGAAGGATTGGCACAGATGGAATCGGGAGAGATGGGGATTCGGGGAGGCGTGCTCCTGGCTCGGAGTCTTCTTTCCGGCGACATCATCTGGCTGGATGAGGTCGATGAGGTGTTGAAATTCCGGAGAGAAAAGGCGGCCTTGGCCTACGGAGAGTCTCGGGCCGCCGTCGATTATCTGATTGCATCGTATGGCCGTGAGAGCATCGTCGGCATTATCCAGGCTATTAGGTCCGGTAAGACGATGGATAATGCCCTACAGAGTACCATCGGCGTTGGATTTCAGGATTTCCAGACGGATTGGTACCATGCCATGAAACAGAAATACCGCTGGTACATACTCCTGGATTTCTGGGTCGTGTTCAGTGTTTTTCTCGTGATTCTTTTTATCACGGCCTTCTTTGTCACACGGAACAGGACACGCAAGATAAAAAAAAGGTGGGCAGAAGAGGAACAGTATGGCTTCGAAACGATGGAAGAGCGTACAGCATCGGGTTGAATACGTATGCCTGAGGGGATTCTTGATTTTCATCTGGCTGGTTTCTTTGAAAACCACGTTGATGGTGGGAGACTGGCTGGGCTGGTTCATTTTTTCCGTGCTTCGCATCCGGCGAAAAGTGGTCATGGATAACCTTTCCTCGTCTTTTCCGGAGAAATCCAAAAAAGAACTCCTGGGCATCGCAAAGCGGGCTTATCAAAATTTTGCCAAGACGACTTTCGAATACATGCGCTTTCCGATTTTGGATAAAGAAACCGTTTCCTCGTTGGTTCATATAGAAAACCCGGAACACTTTGACGAAATACTCCGAATAGGAAAGGGAGGCGTGCTGGTGGCGGGGCATTTCGGGAATTGGGAGTTGATGGGTGCAGCTCTTGCGCTCATGGATTACCCGATGTCATTCTTGGTCGGCGAGCAGCACAACAAGCTCGTGGACGACATGATGAATCACTATCGCGAGCTCATGACTATACGAATTATCCATATGGGCATGGCCGTTCGTGGTGTGATCAAGGCTTTAAGAAACAATGGTTTCGTGGCACTGCTTTCGGACCAGGATGCCGGTCGGGAAGGTGTGTTTGTTGATTTTCTCGGTCGAAAGTCATCCGTACATCAAGGTCCGGCCGTATTCGCTCTAAAGACCGGGGCACCTATTCTATACGGCAGTGCGATTCGCTTGCCCAATGGCAGGCATCGCGTGGAGTCTCATATTCTCACCTTCGATCATCTGAAGGGCCTCACCCCGGAGAATATTCGGGAAGTAACCCAGGCGTACACCCATCTGCTGGAGGAAGCGGTACGGGCCCATCCCGACCACTGGTTCTGGATGCACAGACGGTGGAAAACGCGCCCGCCGGAGACATCGTGAATATGTTGTTCCTGAATTCGGCCAGAAGGTGGGGAGGCAACGAAAAATGGACGGCTCTGGCAGCCCGGCAGTGCTCTGAGGAACACGGGGTCTATTTGGCCTATCGATGCCGTGAAATCGGCCGCCGTTTTGAAATCCCAAAATACCGGTTGCCGTTTCATCACGAAGCCGATCTGATCACACTGTTTTGTCTGATTTCTATCATTAAAAAACATCGTATCCGGCTCCTGATCCCCACGAAACGAAAGGATTATGCCCTGGCCGGAATCGCTTCCCGATTTTGTGGTGTGAAGAATGTGCTGCGTCTGGGTATCGTTCGGGATTTAAAAGGGAAATGGATATACCGACTGGTCTATGACAGGCTCTGTGACGGCATCGTGGTGAACGCACACAGCATTAAACAGATGCTTTTGCGGTCCGGATTTTTGAAACCTGAAAAAATCCAGGTGATTTATAACGGGATCGATCCAGACAAGGTGATGCAAGACGCTGGAGAAAAAGTGGCCTTTGAGTCCCATTTCCCATTCCTCGTCTCGTTTTTGGGAGAACTGTCGGCCCGTAAAGGCGTCGATACGCTGCTCCGGGGATTTGCCCTGTTTGCCGATGGAATAAAATGTGGACTCATCATCATCGGAGACGGGTCCGAGAAGGAATCTCTTAAAGGGCTGGCATATGAATTGGGAATCGCCCATCGCGTGATGTTTCTGGGATTTCGGTCGAATCCCTATCCCTTTATTTCTCAAAGCGATATCTTTGTGACGACATCGAGGAACGAGGGCCTCTCCAATGCTCTGGTGGAGGCCATGATTTTAAAAAAGCCCGTCATCAGCACACGGGCGGGAGGCGTGGAGGAAATCCTCCGTCACCGTGAGAATGGTTATCTGATTCCCGTCAACCATCCCGAAGAACTGGCCCGAGCACTGACCGAGTTGTTCGCCGATTTCAAGCTCCGGCAACATATTGCACAGGCCGGATGGCGATCCGCTGTGGAACGTTTTTCGCTGGAACGGATGAAATCGGAACTGATCCGGTATTTTTCGAGGGTTGTTGAAGCATGATGACACCTGACGTTCAAATGCGCGTATTGTTCATCAACTCCATCAACCGTAAGAAGTTTGGTGGCGGTGAGAAATGGATGGTCAAGGCGGCCAAGGGCCTGACCGAGGCAGGGCACCGTGTTTATCTTGCCAGCAAGCGGGGCGCCGAGATATTAAAAGCGGCAGAACAAGCCGGCGTACAGACCCTCGTATTCAACGTCCGTTCTGATTTCAGTCCTCTGAACACATGGCGGATCGCACGATTTCTCAAGAAAGAACAGATTCAGGTGCTCGTGTGCAACCTGAACAAGGATGTGCGCGTGGCAGGGCTGGCGGCCAGGCTCGTTAAGCATCCCGTCGTAATCGCGAGGCACGGCGTCCTGCTGTGCGGGAAGGCCTGGAAGCACAAGGTCACCCTCACGCGTTTGACCGACGGTATTCTTACGAATACGGAAAGCATCAAACGCGCCTACCAGGACTATGGCTGGTTTGACGACGGTTTTGTTGAAGTTATTTACAACGGCATGGAGGCCAGATCGGATGTTCGAGCCCACGATTTTAGCCGGCAGCACCCCGGTAAGAAAGTGATTTTTAGTGCCGGTCGATTGTCGGAGCAAAAAGGATTTTCCTATCTCATCGAAGCCGCCGCCATGATATTGAATAAACGCGATGATGTGGTATTCTTCATAGCTGGAAAAGGACGCCGAGAAAACGAACTCAAAAAACTCGTCCAGAAACGAAATCTTGAGGAGGCCTTTCATTTCTGTGGATTTCATGAAAGTATCGAATCCTATCTAAAGGGCTGCGACCTGTTCGTCCTCTCTTCCCTCTACGAAGGAATGCCCAACGTGGTGATGGAGGCCATGGCCGTGGGCAAGGCCGTCTTAGCGACCGACGTCAACGGTGTTCGCGAGCTCGTGGTCGACGGAGAGTCGGGCATCATCGTACCCTCCCGGAGCGCCGAGAGACTGGCCGAAACCATCGTGGAATTAATCGATAATCCCCAGCGCCTTGAGGCGTTGGGGCAGGCGGGGCTGAGTCGGGTACGTGAGCACTTTACCATCTCCGCCATGATCAAGAATTTAGAGCGGTATTTTCTGGCGAAATGGCATGAAAAAGAAAAAAGAGCCGATTCCAAAAACGATTGAACGCAAATCCAAACAATGGCTCGCCAGGGGTTTACTCGCCCTGGTGGGCTCTGTGGATGGAAAAGATCGGTTTGAGGGTCCTCTTAATTCCATCATTATTCAGGCTCAGGAAAAGATCGGCGATGCCATTCTGCTCACGCCATTGCTCAAGCTGTTGCGTACGGCCCTGCCGGAGGCGGAAATTCACCTGGTTACCTACAGTTCTGTGTATGCCTTTTTCAGGAATGACCCCCATATCGATCAGGTTCATCGGGGGAAAAACCACTATGGTGCCCTCTACAAAGCGATGCGTGGCCGGGAATTTGACGTGCTTTTCAGCACCAAAGATCATTTCTCGTTTACCTTTGTATACCAGGCGCGCCTGATTCCAGCCCGGTATCGTGTGGGCATCGAGCATCCGCTCCATGCGGGTTTTTTCCATCGATTAATCCGTCTTGATTTTCATCAACACGTCGTGGAAAAAAATTGCGCGCTCCTGGATCTCTTGAATATTCCCTATCGAAAGGAGGACTGTCGTCCCTACCTGCCGGAAGCAGACGTCTCCGAGCCGGTTCGGAAGTTCGCAACGCATCTGACAACACAGAAGCCTGTGGGTATTAACCTCAGCGCGGGTGAAAAAGACCGGGAATGGACGCTGGAGAAATGGGTCGATCTGATGGGCCGGATGAATCATCCGGTGGTGGTGCTGGCCATGCCCGACCGAGCCCAGGACAAGCACTTCCTGGAAACCCGGTTTGATCATGTGATTCCTTCGCCCCAGACACGGTCCATCTATGACGCCGGTCAGATCATCCGACGTTTAAAGGTTCTGATTTCTCCGGACACCTCCCTGGTTCATGTGGCTTCGTGCTACGGCATCCCGGTAGCAGGACTCTACCGTGCCGATCTCGATCATATCGAACGATTCTACCCATACGCCGTTCCCCACCGTATACTGGCCTCTCCCACACATCGGGTCACGGACATCGACGTTGAATCGGTCTTGAATGCGGTTGATGATTTGATGGATAAGGGAAGCCAGGGAGAGCTGAACCGTCCGAACAAAACCCGTGTCGTGACGGAAAAGCGGGCAATTCGAAGAACGACAAGAACATGACACAATCTCGTCGTACAGGAATCTAAAAAATAAACGTTGTTCCATTCAAATAAAAATCGATTTTACCAGCATGGGTGATGAGCGGCGACATATTCTATTCTTGATCATGGGGCGGAACGTACCCAGCTCGAAATTTCGTGTGCTGACCTATCTCCCTCTGTTGAATGAGCAGGGATGGACATACGACATCATTGCCGGGGGCATGGGTCTGATCCAGAAATTCCGTATCTTGAAGAAAGCTCCCGAGTATCGCGTCATCTTCGTTCAAAAAAAATTAATGCCGGTCCATTACGTGCGACTCCTGAGAAGGCGGAATCCCCGTCTCATCTATGATTTTGACGATGCCCTTTATGCCCTCGAACCCACGGGTAAACGGTTTCGTATGAAAAAGCCCGGAACCGCCTATGCGAAGCGCTGTTTAAAGCGCATCATCCAGGCAGCCGATCACGTGATTGCCGGGAATGACACGCTGGCGCTTCATGCCAGACCGTTGGCTAAAAATCTGACGGTACTGCCCACACCCGTCGTCGTACCAGAAACGCTTCCCGAAAAAAAGGCCGTGGAAGACGGCCCGGTCATCGGGTGGATCGGCACGGGAAGGAATTTGGTGTATCTGGACGGGATTCGGGACGTCATTCGAACCGTTGCCGACAAATATCCTCAGGCCCGATGGCGGGTGATAAGCAGTGAGCCCTACCGTCTGGATGGCGTGCCCATCCAGAACGTGCGATGGGAGGCACCCACCGCTGACGAGGCATTGGCTGAGTTCGATATCGGGCTGATGCCCTTGACGGACGATCCCTGGAGCCGGGGCAAATGTGCCTTCAAGGTGCTCCAGTACATGGCTGCCGGGATTCCGACAGTGGCCTCGCCGGTGGGCATGAATACCGAGCTGATTCGAGAGGGTGTGACGGGTTGTCTCGCCGGGGAATCGACCGAATGGATCAACGCATTGACGGCTTTGATCGACAACGTTGCCCTCCGAACACGGTTTGGGAAGAACGGCTATCGATTAGTGAAGGAAGGTTTTGCATTGGACGTATGCTGGCAGAAGATGAAGGGTGTCCTGGAGCCGTATCTGAATTCGGGGATGGTATGATCCAGCGACCGATCGGTGTATTCTCGGAGGATTTTCCGCCTACAAGCGGTGGCATAGCCCAGTGGGCTCTTGGCGTTGCCCAGCAGTTGTGCCGGCATGCCGATCCCGTGTTCGTGTATACAAAGAAAAAATCCGTCCGGGGGTCCGAGGTGCATCAGGATGCACCGTTTCATCTGGTCACCATGGCAGGCCATGATTGGAAGAAATACCGGTCGCTCTACAGCACGTACTACGGATGGCGATTTCTTTCCCGATACCCCCGGTCTACCGTCATCGCCACGACCTGGGGTTTGGCCCAGGGCATCGTCCGGTTTAAGACATTGTATGATTTTCAGTTGATCACCATCGCCCACGGCCTGGAGGTCACCCGGCAGATTCCGGTGCGGATGCTCCACCGGATGGAGCGCACGCTCTCCCGTTCGGATCTGTGCGTGGCCGTGAGCCGGTTCACGAAGGATCGCATCCTGCAGCGTATTTCCATCGATCCTGCCAGGATTCGGGTACTGCCCAACGGTGTGGACCTGAACCGTTTCTCGCCTGGTACAGACACGTCCGAGTTGAGGAAGGCCCTGGGACTCCGGAGCGACACCAAAGTACTGATGACGCTTGCCCGGGTGGTGGAACGAAAAGGACACGATACCGTCATCAAATCGTTGCCGCACATCCTGGAAGCCTTTCCCGATACGGTTTATATCATAGTAGGGCCGGGGAGGGACTGGGTCGTCCGAGAGCTCAAACGACTGGTGGCGGACACGGGGCTGGAACGGCACGTTCTCTTCACGGGGCTCGTACCCGATGCGGATTTGTCCCGATACTACAACCTGGCCGATGTGTACATCATGGTCAGCCGGGAGCTGGAATCGCAGGGCGATACTGAGGGATTCGGCATTACGTTCCTGGAGGCCAATGCCTGCGAGAAGCCGGTGATCGGGAGTCGCTCCGGCGGCATACCCGATGCAGTCCAGGATGGCATCACAGGTTTTCTCGTCGATCCCCTGGATACCCGGGAGATCGCGGATCGGGTCATTCAGCTGTTCAAGAATCCAGAATTGGCTCAACGGCTGGGTCGGAACGGTCGCCGGAGGATTCAGGAGGAACTGACCTGGGAGCATGTAACGCACCGCCTGCTCCGATGGATGGATGACTATGCCAACAGTTAGCGTCGTCATACCGGCTTACAACGCCGAGGCGTTCATCCAGGAGGCGCTGGACTCGGTCTTTCGGCAGACGTACCGGGATTTTGAGGTCATCGTCGTGGACGACGGTTCGGAAGACCGTACGGCGGAGATCATAAAACAGTACGGGCACGACGTCCACTATATCCATCAAAAGAATCGGGACGTGGCGGCGGCTCGGAACACGGGCATCCGTGCCTCCAGGGGAGAGTGGATCGCTTTTCTGGATCACGACGACGTCTGGCTGCCGGAGAAGCTGGAAAGACAGGTTTCGGCCATTCAATCGTCCGACGATGTGGATATCGTTTTCTGCGACATGGTTCGGTGGTACGGGGGAGACAACGTGCGTCATGAGTCGTGGCGCCGACGGTACAACCGCCGGGCCGTGCGGCGCGGTATGGTAAAATCGCTGCTTCTGCGCTGCAGTTTTCAGCCCAGCACCATGATGGCATCCAGAGCCTGTTTTCAGGACGGGGGATTGTTCGACGAGTCTTTAAAAGTTAGCAGCGATTGGGACATGTGGCTTCGCCTGGCCTGCCGGGGCCATCGGTTTCATTATGTCGACGAGGTGTTGTGCCGTTATCGGGATCACGGAGGCAACACGTACCGAGACCCGGAGAAGATGGAAAACGACCGGCTCCGTGTCCTGGATAAGGTATTCCGGGACGGTCATTCTCCTCCGGCTTACAGAAAAAGAGCCTATGCCAGAGCAACCATCGAGAGCGGTCTTCAGTACTACGGAATCCGTGCCTACGACAAGGCGTATGTCCGGTTTCGGAAGGCTTGGTTTTTGCATCCTTTTTCGTTCACGGCCAAAGTGTATAAACGGTTGATTCAGTCGTATGTCAGGAAAAGCGTTTAAAAAAATACTGATTATCGCCAGGGATTTTCCTCCCTACATGGGTCGGGGGGCCGTGATGCGTGTCCTGAAATTTGCGAAATACCTGCCCGAATACGGGTGGCAGCCGTTCGTCCTCTGTGAAAAAAAGGACACCCGGGAAGACCTCAGCCTTACGGACGACCTTCCTCCCGAAGTCCGCGTCATCGACGTAGAAGTCCAAACGCCCCAGACACGAAAAGCACTGTATAAAAAACGCCTTGCCTCGGATAAGACAATAACCCTGAAAAGACGTGTCTACTACCTCCTGTACCGGAGTCTCGTGTACAACGTGTACGCATTCTGCCTGAACTATCTGATGGCACCGGATGCCAGCTTGCCCTGGGCGAGAAAGGCCGTCGAGATGGCACGCACACTCCATCAGGAGCATGCGTTCGATGCGTTCATGACATCGGGCCCGCCTTTCTCAGCGTTCAGAACGGGCATCGTTCTGAAAAAAGCCATCCAGATTCCCTGGATTTTGGATTTTAGGGACGGCTGGGCGGGGAATCCCCTGTATCGGATAGGTCGTAAATGGATGATTCGGTGTCAGAGCCGGATCTACGAGTGGAGGGCCGTGACCCATTCCGATTTGTTGCTCTTCGTGACCGAACCCATGCTCCAGATTTACCAGGATAGGTATCCGGGTTACCGATCCAAGATGCATGTGCTGACCAACGGGTTTGATCCCGCCGATTTTGAAGAACGAATCCCGACGTCCTCGTCCAACGAGGTTCTGCATCTGGTGTACAGCGGCACGATTTCGGGCCGGCGTAGTCCGGCTCTCTTCTTCAATGCCGTAGCACGGGCGCTCGCAGACCACGGTGAGATGAAAGATCGGTTGAGAGTGACCTTCCTGGGAAAGTTTCACTATCCCAAAGACCACATACCCTCCTCCGTATCGGGACTGGTCGATGTTCGGGGACCGCTTCCCCATAAAACGTGTCTTGGGGAGATGGCTGCGGCCGATGCCTTCCTGTTGATCATTAACACGGCCCAGGGAGGACGTACGCTGATGAGCGGCAAGATATACGAATACCTTGCCTTCCAGAAGCCCATTTTCCTGATTTCCAAGACCTGCGCGGCTGTCGACCTGATTCGTCGATTGCGTGCAGGGTATATCACCCATGATTCCGACGAGAAACAGATCGCCGATACGTTATACCGGTTATACCAAGACTGGAAAGCAGACCGGTTGACCGTACACATTCCAAAAGACGCGTTGAGCAAGTTCGACCGCAAGAGGTTGACCGGTGTGTTGTCGGAACACCTCGATGGGCTCTCTGCCGGATAGACCGTAGCCCGTTGGAGGAAATGATTTAAAAGGACTAAACATTCGATGAAACTGTATCTTAAAATACTCGCTTATTTGAAGCCTTTATGGAAGTTGATCGTCGTTTCCATACTCCTTTCTCTGTTTTATATTCTGTTCAACAACGTGTCTCTATGGATCTCCGTCGATTTTGTCCGGGAGCTGTTCTCTCCCCATGAAGTGACGACTGTTCGTGCCGGTGAAGATCAAACCGAAGAGATGATGCCTGAATCCCGGGAGAGGCAGGAAGGTGATCTCGATCGTCTGATGGGCGTTCAGGAGAGTGTGACCATCTATAAAAAAATCAACAAAGCCATCAAGGGGGTCGTAATCCAGGAGAACCGGTTCGATACATTGAAGATGGTCTGCCTGATTATTTTCGTCTCGTTCCTGCTGAAGAACATCGTGGCGTATCTTCGGGGTGTCGTCAATAATCTGATTTCCCTGCGTTTTACGTACACGATTAGAAACCGGCTGTACAACGCCCTTCTCCACTTGCCCATCACGTTCTTTGAACGGCGCAAAACCGGAGAGTTGACGTCCATCGTGTTCAACGATGTCTTTGCCGTGAACAATGTGTTGAGCAACAGCTACGGCAAGATGGTGCTCACACCCCTCCAAGTCCTCATCAACCTGATCATTCTGTTCCTCATCAGCTGGAAATTGTTTCTGATTACCTTTATCATCGTTCCTGTGAGCGGTGTGATCATCGTCAAAATCGGAGAGAGTATCCGGCGGAAGAGTCGTCGCGTGTTTAAACAAATCGCCAACGTGGTCTCCGTATTCCAGGAATCCATCATGTCCATCCGTATCGTCAAGGCCTTTACAAATGAGGATAGGGAAGGACGGCGATTCCAAAAAGCCAACCGGTTGTGGTTCAAACTGACGTTTCGGGCCAACCGCTTGAGTTATCTGACATCTCCGTTGAATGAAACGCTGGGGGCTCTGATTCTGGCGGTTTTGCTGTGGTACGGCGGGAGGATGGTCTATTCCGGTGTCGGCCTGGAAGCGGAGGATTTTATCCGTTTTCTGGTGTTTCTGTTCATGACATTCCAGCCCCTCCGGGAGTTCTCGAACCTGAACAACGTCATCCAGCAAGGCATTTCCGCGGCGGAACGTATTTTCGGTACCCTGGAGAGTACGCCCGAAGTTTATGAGAAACCCGGGGCAAAAAACCTCGACACATTTCATCAGTCCATCGTGTACGATGACGTGTCTTTCCGGTACAACGAGGACGGCCCGTATGTTCTGAAAGATATCAATTTGAAGATCGATAAAGGAGAGATGGTGGCTTTTGTCGGTCCCAGCGGAGCCGGGAAATCGACCCTCGTGGATTTAATCCCGCGTTTTTACGATGCCGACCAAGGAGGCATTCGCATAGACGATACGGATATACGGGATTTTTCATTGACCACGCTGAGGAATCAGATAGGCATCGTCACCCAGGAAGTCTTCCTGTTCAACGATTCCGTTCGGATCAATATCGGTTACGGTCTCGGCGAAGTCGATGATACACAGATCATCGACGCGGCCAAAGCGGCAAATGCCTGGGAGTTTATCTGCCAGATGGGGGAAGGCCTCGATACCGTGGTCGGCGAACGGGGCACAAAACTGTCGGGCGGACAGAAACAGCGCCTCTCGATTGCCCGTGCCATACTCAAGAATACGCCCATACTCATCCTGGATGAGGCCACGTCTTCCTTGGATACCGAATCCGAGAAGCTGGTACAGGAAGCCATCGATCGCCTGATGAAGAACCGGACGGTGCTCGTCATCGCCCACCGCCTTTCGACAGTCATGCACGCCGACAAGATTGTCGTGATCGACCAGGGCCGTATCGTCGATACGGGTCGCCACCGTACTCTCCTGAAGACATGTCCGGTGTACGAAAGGCTGTATAAGATGCAGTTCCGGGATCAACCAGAGGCAAATATCTTATAAACACCCGGATTTACGAATGAAGATCGTACCTCACAGGATGTATGGCTCGTCGTGTATATAACCGGAAGGATGTGTTTTTTCACATGACTGCCCTCATCAAAGCCGACCTCAACCATCATCCTGACGTATGGGTGAACGATGTCGTCTCAGTTATATCCGAGGGAGGCGTTATCGGGTATCCTACAGAAACCATCTATGGCATCGGCGGCGATGCGACCAGCGACCGGGTCGTCCAGCGGGTAAACGGATTGAAGAAGAGAGATGCCCGACATCCCATGCTGATGCTGGTGGGTCGGAAGTCGGAGATTCACCGGCTGGTCCAACGGATTTCCGATAAAGCCGAGCTCCTAATGGATCGCCTGTGGCCGGGACCGCTCACCCTGGTGTTCGATGCCCTGCCTGTGTTGCCAAAAGGCGTCCTGAGCGAAGAGGGGCGCATCGGCGTGCGCATCTCTTCCGATCCGGTGTGTCAGGCATTGCTGGAGGTGCTGGGAAGACCGCTCATTTCCACGAGTGCCAATCCTCATGGCAAAAAACCTGCCCGGTCGGCTGCTGAAGTCCGGGGCTATTTCGGTACGTCGCTGGACATGATTATCGACGGGGGTGAAAGAATGGGGCGTGAGCCTTCCACGGTACTGGATGTTACCAGAGAGCCTCCACGGCTTGTCCGAGAGGGCGCCGTCAAAACTGCGGACATCATAAAATGGATCGGTGAAATCCATGAAAATGCATCCGTATAAAGTACTCTTCGTGTGTACGGGGAACAGCTGTCGGAGTCCGATGGCAGAGGGTATTCTGAAAAAGTTGTTGGAAAAAGAGAGTATCGAAGATATCGTCGTAGAATCGGCCGGGACGATGGCACCCAGCGGAATGCCGCCCACAAACTTTGCCATGTTGACGATGGTCGAGATGGGCATCGATATCTCCTCTCACCAGGCCCGACCTCTCACGGAAGATTTGGTGAAAGAGGCGGATTTGATCTTGGTGATGGAACGGGTGCATCAGCATTTTATCGAACATTTTTTACCCTCGGCACGGGATAAGGTCTTTTTGTTGAAGACATTCGGCAAGGAAGACGTCGAAGGAAATATGGAGATAGACGATCCCATCGGAGGCGATTTGGATTTTTATCGGATGAGCGGACAGATACTGAAGCAGGAGATTGAAAGAATATTACCATTGATTCTTCGGATGGCGGGTCATCGTGATCGGTAGGCGGATGCCCTAAGCATTGTCGGTTGCATGGTTTCGTTCCTTGGTTGAACACAGCTTTTCTTTCTCTCAGGTCGGAAATCCTATCGTCTGGGAACGGACTGCACCGATACACTGTAAAAGAGTTATGGCATAAGAGAGCATGTGAACCATACGGATAGGACTATGAATGATCGAGAACACATCCGGGTCAGAGGCAAATTCAGATTTCCCCTGGCATGCTGGTTGTTTCTGGGATTTACTATGGGAAATGTCGATCTTAAGGGGGCACCGAATGTCTCCATCTGCCTCCCACAGGCCGAACCTGTTTCCGTTCAAGTCGATACCTTCGCCCAAGATACCACGGCTGTCGATACATTGAATGACAAATCTATCGCGACCTCAGCATTTCGCAAGCTAGAAAATAAAGCCTTCCAGGTCGGAGAACATCTGGTCTTCGATATTGCCTATAAGTTCGTGGTCGCGGGTACGGCGACGATGAGCATTCCGGACACACAGTGGGTTCATGGCCGGCCATGCTACCACGTGGTGACCACGGCGAAGTCCAGCACGTTTTTCGATATGTTCTTCAAAGTACGCGACAGAGTCGAGACGTTTATCGACATGGAGGGACTTTTCCCCTGGAAATTCGAGAAGCACATTCAGGAGGGTAAGTATCGGGCCGATCGATACGTCGAATACGACCAAATCAACCACATAGCCATACACAATCAGAAAGATACTCTGGCCGTCCCTCCCTATGTTCAGGGCGTCCTTTCCTCTTTCTACTATGTTCGAACGGTGCCTCTGGAAGTCAAGAAATCGTTCGATATCGATAATTACGGGGACGGCAAACTCTACCCTCTGCGTGTTCTGGTGCACCGAAAAATGCGCGTAGAGGTTCCTGCCGGTGTTTTCGACTGCATCGTCGTGGAGCCCGTGCTGCGCAGCGAGGGTATTTTCAATCAAAAAGGTCGACTGGCCATCTGGCTGACAGACGATGAACGAAGGATACCGGTGTTGATGAAGAGCAAGGTTCTCGTCGGATCCATCGATGTTCGCTTGAAGGCCATCGAGAAGCGAATCCAATAAACGAGCATGAAGAGTAAGCCAATGTCAAGGTACCATGAATTCGATTTGAAGAAGGTAAAAACGACGTCTATCCATCGGCGGAAGAGTAAGATGGATATAAGCCAGTCGGCACACCCCGTTTCCCCGGGCGATTCGTTCGTCCATTTCTGGGACAGTCTTCCTGACGTGCTGGCAGGTCGGGATCTGCGTCATCTCGTAGAAACGATCGTCCGTGCTGTGGATTCCAAGAAGCCTGTTCTGGTCATGATGGGCGCCCATGTGGTCAAGGTGGGCCTGAGCCCTGTCATCATCGATCTTCTGGAAAACGGGGCGATTCAGGGCCTGGCCGTGAACGGGGCAGGTGCCATCCATGATGTGGAGTTGGCTTACTTCGGCAGAACATCGGAGGATGTGACCCGTTCCCTCAAGGATGGTCGCTTCGGAATGGCCCGGGAGACGGCCGAACTCCTAAATCATACGGTTCGGGACGGTAATCGAATGCAGTTGGGATTCGGGGAGGCCCTGGGAAAGCGGATCGTGGAAGACCATCCGGAGCATCACGACCTGAGCATCTTGGGACAAGCTTATAAACGCGGTGTTCCGGTGACGGTGCACGTGGCCATGGGAACCGATATCGTACATCAGCATCCATCTGCCGACGGAGGTGCCATCGGCGAAGCCAGTCTCCGCGATTTTCGAATCTGGACAGATGCGGTGTCGCAAATCGGAAATGGTGGTGTGGTCCTGCTATTTGGCTCATCGGTGATTTTGCCAGAGGTCTTCCTGAAGGCGTTAACGGTGGCGCGGAACGTGGTGGGAGACATCACTCATTTTACGACAGCCAATTTTGACATGATCCGTCATTACCGCCCCTGCGTCAATCTCGTAGACAGGCCGACACGGGAAGGAGGAGAAGGATATACCTTAATCGGACATCATGAGATCATGATCCCCCTGCTGGCCGCAGCCGTGAAAGAAGGATTGGCCAGAAAGACATCTGTCAGAAAAAACTGACGGATATCTGTCAAAAAAAATAGACGGTTGGACTCAAATCATCATCAAAGACTGTTTCATTGGATTCCTTACAGCCATTTACACATTTGGAAACATGGACTCCATTTCAATGCATTATGTTTCAACGCCAGAGGGCAACAACCGTCGGAATCGTTGGACGATGATAGGTTTGTTGATTCTGCAGGCGATTATTTGTAGGGTCTATCATCAGTAATCATAATAATTTATATAGAACGAATTCAACGATGGATAGCGATCCAGATTTGCATATGTGTTTCCCGTTTGTATTTTAAGATGGTGTAGAGCGTCTGGCCTGTTATTCCGAGATTTGTTATCCATCCTCATATTTTTAAGTTGAATGACGAACTCGGATGGTGATTGAATGATGGTATAATACTTGCCATGATAGTCGTGTATCGTTTTCGCTAATATCTGAATCTATCACTTTTATCCATCCTATTCAAGGAGGATGGGGATGTCCTCGAAAAAATCGAAGATACTCGTCGTGGATGATGATCGCAGTCTGTCTGCTATATTGGTCAACGTACTGGAGTATGAGGGATATCGCAGCGACGTGGCCAACGACGGTGCGTCTGCCCTGACGAAGATGGAGAACGATGCGTATGACCTGATCCTGTTGGATTTAAAGCTCCCAGATATTAGTGGGATGACGGTACTCGAGCAGGCCAGAAAGGAAGTGCCACCCATTCAAGTCGTGATGATTTCAGGTGAAGGGACGATCAATTCTGCCGTGGAAGCGACCCGGATTGGTGCTTATGATTTTCTCGAGAAACCCCTCGATTCGGAACGGGTGCTAGTCACTATAAAAAATGCTCTGGAAAAGGGGCGTTTAGAGAGGGAGAAAGCCCATCTGCTGCAAAGTGTGAAAGAGCAGTATGCCATGGTGGGCGAGAGCGATCAAATGCAACACATCCATGAATTGGTGATGAAGGCAGCCTCCGTCGACAGCAAAGTCCTGATAGAAGGAGAAAACGGAACGGGAAAGGAGTTGGTGGCCAGGGCCATTTATATCAACAGTAGGCGGGCCGCCGGACCGTTTGTGGCCGTCAACTGTGCGGCCATCCCCGATACGCTCATCGAGAGCGAACTTTTTGGGTATAAGAGAGGGGCTTTCACCGGGGCCGTTACGGATAAAAGCGGCCGTTTCCAGATGGCCGAAGAAGGGACGCTTTTCTTCGATGAAGTGGGCGATATGAGCCTGATGACCCAGGCGAAAGTCCTGAGGGCATTGGAGGAAGGTGTCATCGAAATGGTTGGGGGTAAAGAGCCGATTTCCGTGGATGTTCGTGTAATCGCTGCGACGAATAAAGACCTGCCCAAGGAAATGAAGAAGGGTAAATTTCGGGAAGACCTTTATTATCGGTTGAACGTTTTCAACATCAAAGTTCCACCCCTCAGGGATCGGAAGGAGGATATTCCCCTGCTCACCAATCATTATATCCAGTACTTTTGCCATGAGCATGGAAGGCCTCATAAGGAGATCACCTCTCGGGCCATGGCTCAATTGGTTTCTTATTCCTGGCCGGGAAATATAAGGGAGCTAAAGCATACCGTGGAAAAATTGGTCATACTGGTTGAGAACAATAAAATCCAGGCTCAAGATATTGATTCGGTTTTGGCACCGCCCCTGCCCAGACACGATTTAAATGATTCCCTCACTCTGAAAAAAGCAAAAGAAAAATTTGAGAAAGCATTTATACGAGAAAAACTTGTCGAGAATGATTGGAATGTATCAAAGACCGCCCAAGTTCTCGATATTCCTCGAACATACCTCCACTCCAAAATCAAAAAATTTGCACTCGATCATTAGCGAGATTCGCTGCCTCTCATAGAGATCAATCATAGCTCTACAGGAAAGGTGCCCATACAGTAATTGTCTATAGATGCATGAGGCATCGTGGCGTTTCAGTGGAAAGGGGCAGAATGGTTCATACCAGCCCGTACTCGGACATTCTGTGAGAATCCCAATAGAGAACGTCTGAACGTATCGTTGTAATCCTTACGTCTCACCCCGCACTTTCTAGATGTGGACAAAGGCTATTTTACATCCTGACGGATTTCATGCGACATTTTTTGTGATTTACGTCGTTGTACGGTGTTGGATTGTGTGTTCACGATGTACGGGGAAGAAGACGGGGGAATAGCGAGAGTCATGCGAGGCTTTGTACCTCATCGTTCCTGGAGTTTCTTTTTGAGCATTTCCCGTGCTCGGAAGATTCTCGCCTTGACTGTGCCCAGCGGGATGTTCAGCATTTCGCTGATTTCTTCGTAGGAATATTCTTTCTGATGCCTTAGGATGATAGCCACCCGGTACCTTTCTGGGAGTGAGGCGATGCTCTCTTGGATCAGTTTCTTTCTCTCGGCAAAGATAAAGTCCCCCTCGGGACTGGAGGATTCATCCTTGATCTCATGTCTGACCTCCCCTTCCTTAAGTTGAATGGGCCGGTCCAGGGGGAGCGTTTTCAACTTTTTCTTGCGAATGGCGTCGATGCAGTGATTGAAGGCAATTTTATACAGCCATGTGGAGAAGGCGTAATCTTCGTTGTAGCTCTCCAGGGATTTAAACGCTTTGATGAAGGCTTCTTGAACGAGGTCTTCGGTTTCTTCCCGGTTATTTATCATCTGATAGATCATGTTGTACACGCCGGTTTGGTAGCGTTTCAGGAGAACCTCGTAGGCTTTCTGATCTCCTGCTAAGGCATCTTTTATGAGTTGCTGGATATTCTCTTCAGTCACGCCACACCAAATAGGTTCGAACGGGAAGAATAATACGCTCAAGACAGACCCTACAAAAGTAAGTGAAAAAAATTAAGGAATCAAGAAGAAATTTCTTGCAAATGGGGACGGAATTGATTATAGTAGAAAGAAATTTTTAAATCGGTATTATCCCATCATTTTTAGAGACCATGTCGGTAAGAGCTGAAGAGGATACATGCGCAGACTCGTGACAGCAGAGGAAATGCGTGCCATCGATCGTTGTACCATCCAAGAGTTGGGCGTTCCCGGCCTGCTCCTGATGGAGAATGCCGGACTGGGTGTGTTGAGGGTCGTGGAACAGTTGCTCGCCCAGTGTAACGGAAAGCGCGTGACCATTCTCTGCGGAGGGGGCAACAACGGTGGCGATGGAATGGTGGTCGCCAGGCATCTCTTCAACCGGGGCATTCCCATGAACGTATACCTCGTGGGGAAGAAAGCATCGGTGAAGGGCGATGCACGGGTGAATATGCAGATTCTCGAAAGCTTCGGTATCAATATACCGGAAATTTATGAGAAAAAAGACCTAAGACGGATAGCCCCGTCGGATATCATCGTCGACGCCCTGCTGGGAACGGGGATCACTGGAGAGGTTCGGGGATTGATGGCCCACGTCGTCGATTGGGTGAATCGGTCGTCCCTGCCTGTCGTCTCCGTGGATTTGCCCTCGGGTCTCCATTGTGATGACGGGTCGTACCAGGGCACGTGCGTACGGGCGGATCAAACCGTTACGATGGCCGAGTTGAAGCGGGGCCTTGTGCTGCCACCGGGCAGGGAACTGGCAGGACAGGTGACGGTAGTCGATATCAGCGCGCCGGCATTTGTATCCGAATCGGCTGGGATCAAAACGTTCCTGGTGGAACAGGAGGACATTCGAAGACGCCTTCCCCAAAGGCCGCCTGCGGCTCATAAGGGTGATTTCGGAAAGATTCTGGTTCTCGCCGGATCGTCGGGCATGACCGGTGCGGCGACCCTGGCTTCTTTGGCAGCCCTTCGGGTGGGCGGCGGACTGACGATTCTGTGCATACCTCGAAGCCTGAATGCCATCCTGGAAGAAAAATTGACAGAGGTCATGACCAAACCGCTTCCCGAAACCCCCCAGGGCACGCTCTCCCTGGATGCCGAAGCAGAGATCGACGCACTCTTGGAATGGGCCGATGTACTGGCAATAGGCCCGGGCCTGTCAACGGTACCGGAGACGGGCGAGCTGATCCGTCGGATCGTGAAAAAGACGACGATTCCGATGGTCATCGACGCCGACGGTTTGAATGCAATTTCCGGCAGGGAAGACATACTCGAGAAGAAAAAGACTCCCCGTATCATCACGCCGCATTACGGTGAGCTCTCGCGCCTGAATGGTCTCTCCATCGACGATATCGCCAAGAACCGTATCGAAGTGGCGCGGGAGAGTGCATCCCGGTTCGGAGGAACCGTGGTTCTAAAGGGGGCGCCCACTGTGATCGGGCATTCCGATGGATATGTGTACGTCAATTCCACGGGGAATTCGGGCATGGCAACGCCGGGCACAGGGGATGTGCTGACCGGCATGGTCGTGGGATTCCTGGCACAGGGATGTTCGACCCTGGATGCCAGCCTTTGTGGTGTCTATCTTCACGGACTGGCCGGTGATACGGGGGCCCAAGCTGTGGGCCAGCGCAGCTTGATTGCCGGTGATTTAATCGATTTTCTGAGCGGCGCGCTTCTCGATACCCAGGAGGGTGAGTGAAACGTTTTTTGTGGGTTCATGGGCCCACGATACTGTGGGCTATGCTCATCTTTACTCTATCTTCATTGCCCTCTTTAAAGACACCTGATCTTGGATTTTCCATGCAGGACAAAGTATCCCATCTCATCGAGTATGGTATTTTTGGTTTTTTACTCCAAAGATCGTTTGCCTCTCTGTACGGTAACAGCATGAAAAGTTACCTACTGGCATTCTTGGTGGGCACTGCCTATGCCGGCCTTGATGAGGTACATCAAACGTTTGTTGATGGACGGAACGCTGATTTTAGCGATTATTGCGCCGATACCGTGGGAATTGTCCTATCCCAATTCTTATTTTGGAGATTTAAAAGGGTTTGACATATAATCCATTTTTTTGTTGACTTTTATTCAGAAATTCTTCATCTTTAACACAACTAAATGACGCAGTGAGATTTTATTTTCAAAGGAGGTGATCCATAATGGCCGATATGGGATACTGTGTAAAATGCCGCATGAAAACCGAAATGGTCAATGCCCAGAGAGTCACGATGAAGAACGGGCGTCCAGCCATGAAGGGGAAATGCGCAAAATGTGGGACGGGTATGTATAAAATTCTTTCCAGCAAGTAATATTAATCACCAAGGAGGTGGATGAATGGTTGCGATGCGATTCGACTATCGGGATATTTTCAGGTCTGCCAGGCTGGCTTTTAGTTTTCAACGCATGTGGATCCAGTTTTTGGGTCTGCTGGATGGCTACTTGGTCTATGTGATCTGTACTTACCTCAGCTTAATCTTGGCGGGCAAAAGCTTTAGCGTCTATTGGTCTCGCTACGGTTTAATGCCCAGCGTTCTGGGCTTGCAGCTTCCCTGGTATAGTTGGATCATATTCGCCTTGGGCGCCTTCTTTTTCCTTTTTGCTTGGTTGGTCACGAGTACGGCAGTTGCCAGGGCTGCCTACATGAACCTCAAGGGGAATACATTCTATACGTGGAAGGAGGCTTGCGCCTTTGCATTGAAAAAGAAAGCGGGATCTGTGATATCCACGCCCATCGCTATATTCGTCATCATTTTCTTCACAGGTTTGGGGGGGGTAATTATCGGCTTGTTGGGGCGTATTCCCTATGTAGGTGAGCTAGGAATTTCTCTTTTTCCCATCATTTGGTTCATGGCTGCTCTTTTCCTTGTTTTTCTGCTATTGGCCTTTTTTGTATCTCTATTCCTGACGCCGGCCATTCTGGCGACTACGGATGACGATGCCTTCGAGGGGATCTTCCAGAGTTTTTCGACACTTTACAGTCAGCCGTGGAGGTTGATACTCTATGAAATACTCCTGGGAGTCGTTGTCCTTCTGGGTTTTGGGTTCATCGCCTTTTTCGCAAAGAAAGCATGGGGACTCATGACCACGGTTTTCTTATGGGGCATGGGAGACAAGTACGCCGATCTTTCTTATTCGGCCTCGTACCTCCTCCAGAATTGGGTGTATCCGGCAGTTGCCTGGTCTAGAGCTATTCTGGGAGAGTATACCAGCTATTTCTTCTTCACGCGGGATTTTACGGCTCTTGAGCTTTCTGGAGTGATGACGGTTTCTTCTTGGATTTTTTCCGTTTTTCTGGTTTTTATCGGGGCTTTCATACTGTCGTATCCCCTGGCGATCTTCAACGTCGGTCAAGGGATCATCTTTCTCATCTTAAAAAAGAAGAAGGATGATGAAAATCTCCTGGAGCGGAAGGATCGTGAAGAAGAGGAAGAAGAGGCAGAAGAGGGCGAAGGCCAAGAAGACGAAAAGCAAGAAGAGAAAAAAAAAGAATCAAAAGAGTCTAAAGGAAGGAAAAAGGGGAAAAAAAAGGAATAATCAGAAAAACGCCGTTCATCCCTGAATAACAGCATTTTTTTCGGCCTATGACAATGAAAATAGCGTCAGGTAGATACGTATCCGCCTGACGCTATTTCATGTCGGCATCGCTACTTTCTGGATTTGAGTCTCATTGGCGACATCTCGTACACATCCCTTCAGGGGATCGGAATGAAATCGGCTGACGAACATGCCGAATACTCCGGGAGAATCACCGGATTGATGACCGCTCAGCAAGGTGGGTGTTATTCCATCATCGTGGATGTGAGGCGGGCATTGGAGCTTCGTGTCGGGCATCTCGGTCGAATTCTGTTCCCAGCCGGATACTATGTGTATACAGGCAGGGTCAAGAAGGGCATCGGTCACCGAGTCCGGAGACATTTCGAGAAGAAGAAACCGTGTCGCTGGCACATCGATTATCTGACCTCCAGAGAAGATGTGAGAGTGATAGAAGCCATCGTCCACAGTGACGACGCCGAAGAAGAGTGTGTCATCAACCAGCGTCTCTCTCGTCTGCCCGGCAGTCGGGTGTTTGCTCCTGGCTTTGGCTCCTCGGACTGTGTAGCAGGCTGCGGGAGTCATCTCGTGTATTTCAAAAGAAGACCTCGGCGAATCGGCCATGCGGTTTGACAAAACCCTGGTGAAGAGTCGTTTCATCGAGCGACGGAACCGTTTCTGTGTCGTATTGCAGCTCCAAGGGCACGCGGTGAGGGCTCATCTGGCCAATTCGGGCCGTCTGAGGGAGCTCTTGGTACCCGGGCGAACGGCGTATTGTTCACCCGCCTCTTCACCGAACAGAAAGACAGACTGGGACCTTCGCCTGGTGGAGACAGAATCCGGCGTGCTGGTTTCCGTGGACGCCCGGTTGCCCAATGCCCTCTTCAAAGAAGCGTTTCTGGAGGGCAAACTGCCTTGTTTTTCCGAGTATGCGTCCATCGAAGCCGAAGTAACCGCTGGGGATAGCCGTCTCGATTTTCGGTTGACAGGGGCGGAACAGTCGTGCTGGGTGGAGACCAAATCCATCACACTGGTAAAGGGGGCAACGGGTTTTTTCCCCGATGCCAGAACGCTGCGGGGCACGCGTCATGTACAACACCTGATAGGGCTTAAACAATCCGGTGCAAGAGCTGCCGTTATTTTTGTCGTACAGAGAAGCGGTGCCGAATTCGTGAGGCCCAACGATGCCTCGGATCCCGTATTCGGAAAGGCGTTGCGAGAGGCGGTCTCCTGCGGAGTCGAGGTGTCCGCCGCACGGTGTCGAGTCGGACTGGAAGGTGTCTGGTGGGATACATCGCTCCCGATCAGATGGGATTAAATCATGACCAGATGAAAAATCAGTTGATTCCCAGCATCCCATTTGCTACATTTTCTGGAATGTCATCGGCCACGGACGATAAAATTCGGGCTCGATATTAAATTCTATCATCGCACATCCAATCGCATGGTAACAGGACACCAAACGTGAAAACTGTCACCCTACTTTTAGGCTGTCTCATCGTCATGAACATTGCCTGCGAGTCTCTTTTTTCGACGCGGGAGCCCGAGTCCCCGGAAGACCCGCGATCCCAATGGATTCCTCCGTTGAGCGCGGATCAGGTTTTTATCAATCTTCAGAGCTCCATCTCCGACCGCAATGTGGAGAATTATATTCGCTGCCTGGTGGATGCATCATTCAGCGACCGAACCTATCACTTCGAGCCCGATCCCGAAGTAGCGGCCAATTACGTCGAAATTTTCCGATCGTGGGACCTGTCCAAAGAAGAGGCCGTCATTCAGCAAGCCTTTTCCAGGTTACCCCCTGATTCAGCCGGCTTTCTCCTCTTCACCGAGGATGTGCGAGAGACGATGGCATCGGACAGTGCCGTGATCGTGAAGAAATACCTGCTGGAACTCCATCATGTTCAGACGGGACTGTCTACGGTATTCGAAGGGTATATGGAAGCCTGGCTCGCCCCGGATCAGAGGGGAGAATGGTCCGTGTACCACTGGATCGATAACGGATTGACGGGACAGCCCTCCTGGAGCCTGTTGAAGGCGTCGCTGGGGGGGTAAAAGGTAACGATGAAGCGAAGACGGCCTGAGCGAAAAAAGATCCGTTTTATTCAAAGCGCGTGGGCTCCCGTTATGTTGGGCGTAGCTGTCATCGTCACCATGCTCGGCGTGTGGTACCTCCTTCAGAAAAGACCGTTGGTTCAACCTTCCCACAAGTCGTCCGTCGAGAAGACGCGTCCAGAATTGCCAGACCTCGAACCGCTGAAGGGTGCTCTTCGTAAGACATTCCATACACAGAACGTATCCTGGGAAAAACTCCGACTCCCGAAAACACAGAAGGAGACCTGGCGGGTTCGGGTGCCTGCCGATCTGCCCATTCCGTCCTTGCACCTGGCCGTCAAAGAAAACATCGCGGAATTGGGCATGCGGATATTATCGGCCGACAGCGAGCCCATCTCTGGACGAGTATTCCTGCGTATCGGCAGGCAGGATTCATGTTTCCTTCAGCTTCAACTGGTGCATGACGCCGATGAAATCAGAGAACAGGGCAGAATCGCCATCCTGATCGATGATTTTGGAGACGAGTGGAATGATTTTGTTAAATCGTTCCTGAATCTGGGTGCTGAGATCGCGATTTCTGTGATTCCAGGTCGGAGGATGAGTGCCCAGGTGGCACGGGAAATGAGAAGGATGGGTTGTGAGGTCATCCTGCATCTGCCCATGGAGCCGTTGAATGCGCCTTTCAAGTATGATGGATATGGTATCACGACAGATATGTCCAGGACGGATATACAAAAGGTCATCCAGCGCTGCCTGGATGATATTCCCGGTGCCACGGGTGTGAACAATCACATGGGGTCCAAGGTCACGTCCCATCGGCCGACCATCACAAACGTACGCGTCGATATCAACACCCGGGGTCTCTATTTTGTCGACAGCCGGACGACGGACAAGACGGTGGCATACGATGTGGCACAGAGGCTGGGCATGCGGTGCGGAAAACGTGACGTTTTTCTGGATGTGGATAAGGATCGCGATGCCATACGGCAGAGCATCTGGGAGTTGGCAGACAAGGCCAGAACCAAGGGATTTGCCATCGGTATCGGCCATTGTCACCGGAGAACTCTGGAAGTGCTTCGCGATGAAATTCCCAAGATTCAGGCCAGGGGATTCCGTTTTGTATCCCTGTCGGAGGTCATGCAATGACCTCAGGTTCGGACAGGGGACTGTGGAATACTCGGTTGGCTTTTGGATTGTGGCTGTCAATCAAGGTGTAAAAAGCATTCTCAGGCAAGAAGTGGATAATAGTAAACGGCGTGTTCAGCTTAACCGTTAAGGAGGAATAGAGATGGCTCGATTGGGAGTCAATATCGAGGGTATCGCTGCTTTAAGGGGATCGAGGAAACGAAAACAACCAGACCCTATTGCGGTAGCGGTTTATGCCGAGGTGGGAGGCAGTGACGGCATCGTCTGTCCCTTGCGTGAGGACTTGCATCCCATCACGGAGAGAGATGTTCAGCTGCTGAAGGAGATGGTCAAGTCCCATCTGAATCTTCAGATTTCTCCCACGGAGCGGTTGATTACCCTGGCACTCTCCATCTCGCCGGATATGGTGACTCTGATTCCCGGTAAAAAACCCGCCGCAACGCACGGTGGTGGACTCGATGTTTTGGGCCATGCGGAACGATTGTCCCAGGTCGTTCAGGAGATCCGTGCACAGGATATCGTGGTGAGTCTGCTGGTAGAGCCCATGATTCAGCAGGTCAAAGCGGCCGCTAAAGTGGGAGCGGACTATGTCGAGCTGCACTTGGGCCGGTACGCCACGGCAGAGGATTTGAATGAAAAGGCCGATCAACTGGAAAACATCAAATCGGTGGCTCTGGCGGCATCCAAAATCGGACTGGGCGTGGCTGCCGGTTGCGGACTGAATTATCAGAACGTGTCGGACATCGCAGCCGTGGATAAAATTGAGGAGATCAACGTGGGCCACGCCATCGTGGCCAGGGCCTTGTGGATCGGCATGGAGGCGGCTGTTCGCGATATGGTGGCGCTGGTCCATTGAAGGACAGGAGGGAGGAGGGAGGTAAAACCGGAGATTTTTTACTCGAATGAAAGCGTCGAATGCATCGCACGTCGGTTATTAAAGCGTCGGAGTATGTATCCGTCGGATGAATGGATTCACAAGCCACGATGATAGTGACCGTCTCCGCTGCTCTCGTTGTCTTCAGGGGCGATTTAAAATTTATCTTGACATTTACGGGCGGTTTTGATATTTTAGAATGGACATTTAAAGGAGGTCTCTGGCGAAATTCGTTAACGATTGATGAGAAAGCCACAAACCCTATTCGACGGTATCCGTTGCGTACGGATACAGCGAGATGTGGATAATCATTTGATGACGAGTTTTTGCGTGAGACCACTAATCCGAACAGGTCAGGCTGATTCCTCCGAGAAGAGGAAGCTGAATGAACGAGGTTCGGATTTTTTTATGAGGGTTTTTTGGAGATAAAAACGAACATCAGTGCGGTCTTCTTATGTGCATTTACTTTCCTGTGTTTGCTGTCGAGTTGTGAGATCAAAGACCCGGTCGCTGAAACATTCTTCGCTCCCATGCTCTCGGAGATGACGGCTCCCGACACGTTGTATCTCCGATCGGACAGGTCGTATTTCATCTCCGTGAAGGTATCCGATCCGCAGGGTATACAGGATGTTTCGTCGGTGCGGTATTATATTTTTTCGGAAAACGGGGGCAATCCTCTGTCGGAGGGCATGCTCCGGGATGATGGTAACAATGGGGACATCATCCCCCATGATGGCCTCTTCATCGACAGCCTGTCCGTGGATTTTGCCGGGGGACAGGCCGGCGTGTACCGGCTGAGTATGGTGGCCGAAGATCGGGCTGCAAACACGAGCGACAGTCTGCATGCCGACATGGATGTCGTCGATGATGAGATGAACCTGCCTCCCAGTCTTTCGAATCCGGTGATTCCCGACTCCTTGGATGAGTTCACGGCGGCCGATGTATTTATCTCCATTCAGGCGGACGATCCTCAGGGGTTGAACGACATCGATTCGGTCTTCTTCCAGATGTATCCTCCGTACCATCCGGAGCCCTCGTTCCATGCGCGGCTTTTTGATGATGGCTCTACCGGGGACATCGCGGCCGGCGACGGCGTTTTTTCCGTACGGATGGACATGTCGGACATCCTCACCCAGGGGGGTGATTATACGATGCGATTCCAGGCCATGGATGGGGGCAGCCTGGAGAGCGATCCCGTTGTCCGAAGGATTACCATGACCTTGACAGGCAATCAGCCGCCGGTTTTATCCAACCTCTCTGCTCCTGACATCATCTCCCGGTCGGTCCCCCAGTCGTTCCTGATCTCTGTCCAAGTCGACGATTCCCAGGGTCCGGACGACATCCGGATCGTTTATTTCAACTCCACCAAACCCGATGGATCGCCGGCAAGCGGAAATCCGTTTATCATGGCTGACGACGGGTTGTCCGGGGATGTCCAGGCAGGAGATGGCATTTATTCCCTGACGATTCAGATCACTCCACAAAACGATGTTGGTGATTACCGGTTCGATTTTTTCGCGGAGGATTTTGGGGGATACGTGAGCGATCCTCTCGTCCATTATATTACCGTGACGATCTAGGATGAAGACAACGAAAATCACATGTATGGTTCTTGTTATGTGTCTGGTCAGCGGAGTACAGGGCCAGTTACACAGGACGAGCGGTTTTTTATTGAATCAAAACGCCGGGCCTGTGTTAATGAGCAATGCCATCAACGATATCATGATCGTCGATGAGGACGTCTGGGTGGCTACGGGGAGGGGCCTCAGTCTAACCACGGATGGCGGAGAGACATGGACGGCTTTTACGCACGAGGATAGTCTGGGAAAGGGGGGTGTGTCGGCCATGGCAGAGTGGGACGGCATCGTCTGGGTGGCCACGGCTTTCGACACGATGACGGATGTGGGGGAGATGACTGCGGGCGGGGGGTTGAGCTATACGACGGATCATGGGGATACCTGGCACTGGATTAGGCAGCCTGTGGATTCTCGTTATGAGACGGAATACGCACCCACCACGACCAACGTGCAGAACATCACCTATGATATAACACTCACAGATTCGGCGGTCTGGATCGCCAGCTTCGCAGGCGGATTGAGAAAATCGACGGATTGGGGAGCTACGTGGCATGTCGTCACCGTCGATGGCCTTCCTTTTGATGTGGTCGACCATCTGACGCATCGTGTTTTTTCTGTGATTTCCGTGGATGGTGACCTTTGGGTGGGTTCTGCCGGAGGTATCCATAAATCGACGGATGGAGGTCGGCATTGGATCACCTTCAACCATCAGAATCAGGTGCAAGGCATATCGGGCAACTTCGTCGTGGCCCTGGGTCATCCATCCCATCCAGATAAAAACATCATCTGGGGAGCTACGTTGTCGGCCGTCGATAGTTCGGAGTTCTATGCCATTTCCAAGACGCGGGATGGGGGCCTCACTTGGTCGACCTGCCTTGAGAGGGAATTTGCGCATAACTTTGCCTTCGACGGTCCAGCGGTCTATGCAGCGACCGATAACGGGCTATTCAAGTCACTGGATTTTGGGGACACATGGTCTGTTTTTCCGCAAATCATCGATTCAGAGACAGGGGAAGGTGTTTACACGACAGAGATATATTCTGTGGACGTCGGATCGCAGGGCGTTCTCTGGGTCGGGGGGGCAGACGGCCTGGCCAGGACCTCGGACAACGGGATCACCTGGCGGGTATTCCGGGCTTTTCAGGTGCCGGGGGAAGAGGGTACACCGGACACATATGCCTATCCCAACCCGTTTTCCCCGGTTCGCCATCATCAAATCGGCGGTGACGGTTACGTTCGGTTTCAGTATCAAACGATACGCTCGACGCGGGTGACGGTGCGTGTCTACGATTTCGGGATGAATCTGGTGGCAACTGTCGTGGAGGAAAAAGCACGACCCGTAGCGGGGGATTATGCAGAGGTTTGGAACGGCCGGAATCAGGTCGGTGAGATGGTGGCCAACGGCGTGTATTTTTATACGATTGCCATGCCGGGAGAAGCGCCGTTGTGGGGGAAGGTGATGGTGGTGAATTAGCTTTTTTGTGACTGCTGGCGGATGGTCGAAATCGATACCATGTGGCGTATAACGAGTAAACAGGACGTGAATGGTCAATCGTATTATACATAAAAGACGCAGATTGTCTCGGCTTGCCGTACTGGATCAATCACTAGGTCGGTTGAGGACGGTTTTTGTCGTGCTGTTCCTTCTCGTGGGATTACAAAAACCACCGGGTTTTTCGGAGGAAGTGGGAAGAGGGGGGTATGCCGGCAGTTTCCTGCGCATGGGACTGGGAGCCCGGGGCATGGCTATGGGAGGAGGCTCTGTGGCCCTGACCGACGACGGGTATGTTACGTATTACAACCCCGCAGGCCTGGTATTCCTGCCCGGACGTTGGTTCACGGCCACGCTGAACACCATGGCCCTGGACCGCCGCCTCATCTACGTGGGGTATGCCCAATCCATCGGCAGCCCGGAAAAGGATTTTCTCCGGGGCGGGTTTTCCGCGGGCTGGGTGTGTGCGGGCGTGACGGACATCGATGCCCGGGATTTAAACGGAAACGATATCGGCAGCCTGTCCAACTGGGAACATTGTTTCTTTTTCTCGTTTGCCCTGAATCCGGCGCCCCCGGTCTCGATCGGCGTCAGTGGAAAGCTGCTCTACAACCGATTCCCGGGGATTACCGATGATGAGGAAGCGATCTCGGCCAGGGGCTTTGGCTTTGATATCGGCGTCATCGTACGACCGTTTCGGTTTCTTACGCTGGGATTGACGGTCAAGGATCTGCGCTCCAAGTACACCTGGGATACCCAGGAATTGTGGACAAGGGGCACGCAGACCGTGGACACGTTTCCGCGAATCATCCGAGGAGGCGTGAGCGCAACCCTGCTGTCGAACCGGATGATCGTGGCTGTTGATTTGGAGAAAGTGGAATATTGGCCCTGGAGATACATGATAGGCCTGGAAGCCGAGGGGTATCGAGGTATCTTCCTGCGAGGGGGGATCAAGAGTGGGGAGATCATGGCTGGAGCCGGATACCGTTACAGACTCGCAAATAAAACCATCCATCTGGATTATGCCTATGTCCCGGATCCTGTGGCACCGCGGGGTAATCACGTGTTTACCTGGTCTTTCGTGTTTTAGGTATTTTAAAATGAAAAAGATTTTCGTATTTTTATTCGTCTTTGTGTTGAGCCAGTCTTCTTCGAGGTGTGGCAGTTTCCCCACGTTGAAACTGGGATCCACGGCGCGTTCGGAGGCGTTGGGAATGGCCTACGTGGCTGTGGCCGACGATGGTTCCGCAGGATTCTGGAATCCGGCCGGGCTGGCGTCCATGAGAGGCGGGGATGTGGTTCTATCCTTACATCGTTGGATCGAGGATGTGCGGGGTGAGTTTCTCGCCTTCGGGTGGGAGACTCACCATGGCGGGTACGGCGTTCATGTGTTGTACACGGATATGGGGGAACTGGAGCACCGTCTTTCCCCTTCTCCGACGCCCTTGGCGACCTTTTCAGCCCATGAGTTCGTAATGGGAGTTTCATTTGGACGAACGATCCATCGTCGCCTCAGCGTGGGTATTTCGGCAAAGTTGCTGTATGAAAAAATTTATATCGAAGAAGCGTGGGGCGTAGCCGCCGACTTCGGCTTTCTTTGGGACATTTTTGCGGATGGATTACGGATCGCTGGCGTTGTACAGAATATCGGTACAACGAATCCCCTCCAGACAGAGGATATTCGGCTGCCATTCACGGCTCGGCTGGGAGTGGCGTATCCCCTGAGCCTACTGGGCGGGAGATGGTGGTTTGTCCTGGACGGTGTGAAAGAACGTGATTTTCCCTTCCATCTCCACGGGGGCGTCGAATACGGCTGGCGGGAAAGGTTGTTTTTACGCTGTGGATACCAGACCGGTTACGAGACCCGCGACTTCACGGGCGGGTTGGGTGTGACCTGGGGCCGGTATCGTCTGGATTACAGCTATATGCCCCTGGGTTCGGGTTTGGGTGATTCCCATCGGTTAACCGTGGGTATACATTGGTGATACGCGTATTTAAATATATCATGAATCATTAAATCGTACGGAAGGAGGTCTTATGGCAAAATACAAGATTGCCGTTTTACCGGGTGATGGCATCGGGAACGACGTTATCGAAGCGGCACGGATCATTCTGGATAAAATCGATCTCAACGCCGATTATATTTACGGTGATATCGGCTGGGAGTTCTGGAGGAAAGAGGGCGATCCCCTTCCCCAGAGAACCATCGACATGCTCAAGACGACGGATTGCTGTCTCTTCGGGGCCATCACATCCAAACCCAAGGAGGAGGCGGACAAAGAACTCGCCCCAGAGCTTCAAGGAAAAGGGCATATCTATTTCAGTCCCATCGTTCGGCTCAGACAGGAATTCCATCTCCGTACGAACCTGAGACCCTGCAAGGCCTATCCCGGTAATCCGTTAAACTACCGCGACGATATCGACCTCGTTGTTTTTCGTGAAAACACGGAAGGGTTGTACTGCGGCGTGGAGTTTCATCCAATGCCCCAGACATTGATGGACACGTTGATAGAACTGCATCCCAAGGCGAAGAAATTCGGGGGGGTATCCGTTAATGATATCGCCCTGTCATGCCGAATTTTTACGCGCAAAGCTTGTCAAGATATTGTCAGGAGTGCGTTTGAGTTTGCCAAGAAGTATGGGTACAATACCGTGACTGTCGTTGAGAAACCTAACGTCATCCGGGAAACATCGGGTCTCATGGTACGGGAAGCCAGAAAGATAGCCCAAGAATTTCCCGGCATCAATTTGTGGGAGACGAACATCGATGCCATGTGTATGTGGCTCGTCAAAAATCCCAACGATTATGGTGTCCTGGTATCTAGCAACATGTTCGGTGATATCATTTCCGACCTCTGTGCTCAGCTCGTTGGAGGATTGGGATTTGCCTACAGTGGGAACATCGGCGACAACTATGCCGTCTTCGAGCCCACGCACGGGTCGGCCCCGAAATATGCCGGTCAGTATAAGGTCAACCCGATGGCCATGATTCTGTCGGTGAAACAGATGCTCAGCTGGTTGGGCGAAGACGAAAAATCCACTGTTCTGGAGCAAGCTGTTGCCGGCGTCATCCATGATGGAAAGGTCCGCACCTATGATATGGGCGGCCGGAATACATCCCTGGAAGTCGCACAAGCTATTGCTGAACGTTTATAGGGTTGGAATCTCGTATAAAAGACTATTTTCATCGTTTAAACTGAGATAACCTTTTAGGGTGATTTTGTGCGTAAGGAAGCTTTAAATTCAAGAAAATTGAGTTTCAAAGGGGTTCAAAAAAAGAGTTGACTTTTTGAACGGAATTGGTTATAATTATGAATCAGAATTTGTGATGGATTGCATAAAGTTGGTGTCTCTATGTATCACTTAAATCATGGAGGGTAAAGAGAAATGGTAGAGATGTTTGTGCAAGGCGGTGAGTTCATGTGGCCTATTCTGGGTTGTTTGGTCATTGGAATTGCCATCAGCATCGAAAGATTTATCTCTTTGAGCCGGGCCAGTGTGAATACCCGCAAGTTTCTGGCCGAAGTAACCGGTGCGTTGGACAAGAGCGGAACAAATGCGGCGGTCGAAGTCTGCCAGAAGACGAAAGGCCCCGTGGCTGCTATTTTCCATGCGGGACTTCTACGGGCAGGCAAAGGTGCCGAGAATGTGGAGAAAGCTATCACGAATGCAGGTACGATTGAGATGGCCTTCTTGGAGCGCGGCATGATTTGGTTGTCCACCTTCATCACGATTGCTCCTATGCTTGGATTCACGGGTACGGTCCGTGGAATGATCGTTGCCTTCAATGATATCAAGAAAGCCAACGATATTCAGCCTTCAATCGTAGCCGAAGGAATCTCCATCGCGTTGTTGACAACCCTTTTCGGTCTTGTGGTGGCCATCATTCTTCAGCTCTTTCATAATTATTTTATCTCGAAGATCGATCGCTTAGTCATTGATATGGAAGAAACGTCTGCCGAATTGGTAGATCACTTGGTCGAGCGAGAAACAACATAAGGAGGTCTGAGCCATGCTGCTCGAGAAAAAGAGAGATCGGATGGCAGTCATTCCGACTTGCTCTATGGCAGATATTGCATTTCTTCTCCTTACGTTTTTCCTTGTAACCACCAGCTTAGATTTGGATAAAGGCCTTCAGTTGACCCTACCCGCAAAGGGAGAGGCAAAACCGGTTCCCAAGAAGAATATTGCCAGTCTGTTGATCAATGCTCAGGGCGGCGTTATGCTGGATGAGCAGGAGATCGAGATACCACGTATTAAAGAGGTTGTCAAACAGAGGCTGGCCAAAAACGATAGACTCATCGTTTCGATTAAGACGGATAGGGCGACACGATACCAGGTGTTTATGAGTGTACTGGATCAGGTACAAATGGCCATGGGGGCTACACCACGAATATCCATAGCCGAACCTGAGATGTAACTGGCGGGAGAAGAATATTATGAATATCCAGAAAAAATCGAAAGTGAGC
>CAZTKR010000011.1:0-33485 GCA_964614115.1 uncultured bacterium
AAGTTGTCGTATGTATGTGGTATCAGGCCGGATGTGTGGCTCAGGATATGGCGTATGGTCAGGTGGTATGTATTAACGGAATCTTTCAGGCTGAAATTTGGCAGATACTCGTATACCCTATCGTTCCAGTTGAGCACCCCCTCTTCGACAAGAAGTCCGGTAAGGGTCGAAGCGAAGGTCTTGGATACCGAGGCGATACGGAACACGGTATGGATGTCGATGGGATCTGGCCGGTCGATTCTCCGGACGCCGTATCCTTTTAAAAAGACGATGCTGTCGTTCTCTACAACGGCGATGGCCATGCCCGGTAAATTCCAGGCATCCAGGGTAATTTCGACGAAAGCATCGAAGTCGAGCAAGACGGCGTTTATTCGGGTTTCATGACGCGTCTTGAGTGCAGGGGAAAGGGAGGATACGGGGACAGCCAGGAATAGGAGGTATAGAGAGATTCTTTGAAGATGTCTCAACATGTTTCTTCCAGAAGACGGTCGATAATATCCACGGCGCTCACACCGTCTGCTTCGGCGTTGAAATTGGTGACGATGCGGTGGCGGAGTACGAGTCGGGCCACGGAACGGGCGTCGTCAATATCGGGCGTGGTTCGGCCGTCGAGAATGCAGCGGCTTTTTGCGCCCAGGATCAGATACTGAGATGCCCTGGGGCCTGCCCCCCAGCTTATCCAATCCTTGACGAATTGGGGGGAGGTATCACTCTCGGGTCGGGTTTTTCGAACCAGATCGACGGCGGCGTTCACGACCAGATCGGCAACAGGCACCCGGCGGACGAGCTTCTGGAGCCGGATGATTGTTTCCGCGTCCATGATGGGCTTGGGATCGGGTTCCAACCCACCCGTCGTGGCATGTACAATTTCTTTCTCTTCCTCTTTGGAGGGATAGTCGATCCACAGGTTGAACATAAATCGGTCCAATTGGGCTTCGGGAAGAGGGTACGTCCCTTCCTGTTCGATGGGATTCTGCGTGGCCAGGACGAAGAAGGGCTCGTCCAGCTTGTAGGTTTCACCGGCAGCGCTGACTTCGTGTTCCTGCATGGCTTGGAGCAATGCGGCCTGAGTTTTGGGAGGCGTACGGTTAATCTCATCGGACAGGACGATGTTCGCAAAGACCGGGCCTTTTACGAAGCGGAAGATCTTTTTTCCCGTGGTGTGGTCTTCCTCCAGGACTTCGGTTCCGGTGATGTCCGAAGGCATCAGGTCGGGCGTGAACTGAATGCGGCAAAATTTCAAGTTGAGGACCCGGGAAAGGGTGGAGATGAGGAGCGTCTTTGCCAGACCGGGCACGCCGATAAGCAGGCAGTGTCCCTGGGAGAACAGGGAGATCAGAAGATCGTCGATGATCTGTCTCTGTCCGACGATGACCTTTTCGATTTCGTGTACGATGTTTTTATGCGCTTCCTTCAACGCTTCGATGGTTTCCAGGTCGGAACTCGGGGGTTTAGGCATCTCGCAGCTCCCAATAAAGACTCGTTAAAACGCCAGGGTTAAAAAGTAATTACTTTTTGGCCGAAAGTCAACACAAAATAAAGACTTGACTTTTTCTGGAATTGATTGTAATTTTTTAAACAATCGGGGAGGAGTAGGTCTGCATTTTCGTCAGGCAAGACCAAACTAAAAAACGACTCTCTTGAGAAAGAAGGAACCATCGAAGCATCGGAGCTGAAATGGTTTTATGATCGGAGGTTTATCGTCCCCCCTCTCTATTATTCAGAAGGGGAGGTGCGAACAGAGTAATGAGACGAAGCGATCGATAAAAAGCGAATGAGACGGTGATTGAAGATCGGAACATAAGAGAACGGTTAAAAAAACACGGTAAGCTGCCCAGGCACGTGGCTATCATCATGGATGGGAATGGCAGGTGGGCCAAGCAGAGAGGGCTTCCGCGGATAGCGGGCCACCGAGAAGGCGTGAAGGCCGTACGGGATGTGGTAGAGGGTTGTGGAGAGCTGGGCGTGGATGTGTTAACACTCTATACGTTTTCCACGGAGAACTGGCGGAGGCCCAAGGAAGAGGTCTCGGCCTTGATGAAACTCCTGCTCCGGACACTGCAGAGGGAAATCGACGATCTCGTGCGAAACAACGTGCGCTTGATGGCCGTGGGAAACATCGACCATCTACCATCCGATGCTCGTAAGGGTATTTTAGACGGCATCGATACGACCAAAGACAATACGGGACTTATCCTGAATCTTGCCCTGAATTACGGGGGTAGGGAGGAGATCGTTGCAGCCGTGCGTCGGGTGGCTGAAAAAATCCAGGCCAAGGCATTGAAACCTGAGGAAATAGACACAGAAATTTTCGGCACGTATCTCTATACAGCAAAGCTTCCAGATCCCGATCTTTTGATTCGAACCAGCGGTGAGCTGCGGATTTCCAACTTTCTTCTATGGCAACTGGCATACACAGAAATCTACATTACCGATGTTCTCTGGCCGGATTTTCGGAGACACCATCTGTATCAGGCCATCGAAGATTATCAAAGACGAGAAAGGCGGTTTGGAAAAGTCAGCGAACAACTCATAGAAGACACCGATCCTCAGGTGCGTACGGATTCGAATATCTAAGGAACAATGTAGTAGTAAATATCGTCTAAATAGAGCGCAGTGATTTTGACTTGAGGGGTTTGGGAGTCCCCTCTTTTTTTCTTTTCAGAACGGAGCGATGCGAAGAAGAAAGTGGATCCTGGTCCTGGCCGTGACCATCGCGACCATCGCGTCCGCATGGTTTGTCACATTGCGTGTGACCAGGTTAAATGATCGAATAAAACAGATACTCCTGGAGAGGGTCCGGCCCTTCCTGGCACAGGAATCGGACATCGAGAAAGTGGAGCTGGGTCTTCACAGCCTGCACCTGAAGGGTGTAAAACTGGCTCCGAAAGACCGCTCGTTTTCCATGGAAATTGAAGATGTACGACTGGGTTATCGCTTCTGGAACCTCATCAAGTATCGGTTTAAGCCGCATAAGTTGGCCCACGAAGTGGTGCTTATCCGCCCATCGCTGGTGATCAATACGCAAATCTCACGAATACGGGAAGTGTCTGATAACAACGAGGCGTGGCTGGATCCCAATCAACTCGTCGATGAATTGGAGGCGGTGAAGCGTGTCACCGTCGTGGACGCGGCTGTTTTTATCCAGGACTCGGCCCGAGGGCGGGTGCGTCTGGCCCATACCATGAACGGCTGGCTCGATGCCGTTCCCGTGGATTCGGCGTTTCTAAGGCTGACGGGTAATATACTGGAAAACAAGAGCAACAACCTGATGGTCGAGGGGAAGTTGAATCTCCTGACCGGAAGGCCTGTTGGGATGGGCATTCGCTTCAGCGAGTCGGAACCCGTCTCCGAACTGCCGTTTCTATTACCCGACTACGTTCAGGTCACATCCGGTAAGATTCGGGGCGAAGTCGAATTCTATCAGAATAAGCCATCATCGGGTTTTTTAGAAATCACACAGGGTGAATTTACCTTCAAGGAAGCAAACCTTGTTTTTGAGGATGTGACTGTCAGGGGCGTTCTTCAGGGAAGCGATATGGTGCTGAATGGGGGAGTAGGCAGCTTTAACGGATCTCAACTCACCATTTCCGGTAAGATTTTAGACCTCACCAGCCCACGATTGGACCTTTCCATTCGTTGTTCCCGGTTCGATATACCGGTGTTTTTTCAACGGTTCATTCCCGAAGCCAGATTGTCTTTGTTGGGCGATGCGCGTTTCGATTTTCATTATACAGGGGCTTTGAGTAATCCGTCGATGCGGGGACGGTTCGAATCGCCCAATCTCCGGGCCTATGGCGTGGATTTCAATCATTTTGGCGCATCGATTGCACTTCGGGATAGTTTATTGACATTGAAGGGGGAAGGCGTTCAGGACCAGGGATTGACATTGGTCATGGAAGGCGAAATGGATTTTTACGACTCCCTTCATACGGCCTCTCTGGCCATCGATGTCGGTGGAAGCCTGTTGCCCACGTTTTCGCCATGGGCTCGCAGGAAGATAAGGGTCTGTGGGGGCAAGATGAGCATACGGATGTGGGGTGAACTGAAGGATCTGCAAGGAGAAGCCCGGGGGACTTTATCGTGCGATGATGGTGGCGGGGACGTCTTGACGGTCGCACCGCATTTTATATACGACAATCGGAATCTACGTGTGGATATCCAGTCGAATAATGGATTTACCCTGTCCGGTGATCTGCTGTCACCCTTTCACGGTGACAGCCATTGGGACGTTCGAGGGGAAGGACTGGCAAGCCTGCTCATGCCGTGGGTGGGCGATCGATTCGATACCTGGATTGAAAAATTCAACATCACCGGAACATCATCCGGTTCGGCCGAGAAGTGGGAATTGCGGTTCGAGGGATTCGAAAAGAGACAGCCTGCAGCTCCGCGCGTTTTTGATTGGACCATTCAATCCGGGGAGGACGGGGAAGGGGAGGGAGACATAGAAATCCGGGCGAATTATTATGGCGCCGATAGAGAAGTCCTTCCGCTTTTTGCTCGCGTCGGTGTGTCGGGGGAAGGGATCGATTTACGGCGATGTGAAATCGGTGACATGATTTCCTTGCGCGGAACATACCCTTTTCGTCTGGATGAACGTGTGCAGGGGAATATCGCTTTTTCTGGCTTTTACCTGGAGAAATTCCACGCTCTTTTTCCGGGGATGAGGCCCTATTCCGGTGAGTTTCAGGGAGGGATTGCGCTCTCGGGGACGAAGGAAATACCCAAGTTGGATGTGGATGTAAGACTCAGGAACGGACGTTTTCATTCCGTGGGCATCATCGATGCGAACGTGGAATACCGGTGGGACGCTGGACGCATTCAATTTGCCGAGGTTTCACTGCGTAAGGATGGGGCGTCGTTGTTTTCAGGAAGAGCCGAGGGCGTAGAAGGGGATTCGGTTGTGGGGAGCTTTAGTGGCAAGGGTATAAATGTCGGCGATGTGGTTCTGGCCGCCACCGGGAAAAGAAGCGTCGAAGGATTGGGCAACATCGAATTACACGTTAAGGGCGGGGTGGATAACACGGTATTTCATGGGAGCCTCCAGGTCGACGAGGGCATGTTGGGCCCGGTTAATTTTCGGGAACTTCGAATGGAGGTGGTGGACACGCTTTCCAATCGATTGGATTTTTTTGGCGATAAACTTACTGTACAAAACGGGCTGTTGGAGCGCGATGACGGTCTCCAGGTTCGATTCTGGGGCACTTTACCCCAAGGGCAGCGATCGGTTGCCGATGTGACGATCCAAGCCAAGGGTAATATACTGGGATTCCTGCCCGAAGTAAGCGGATTCTTCAAGAGCGCTCAAGGATCGGGAGATGTTTTTCTCCGGTGGGCCGGAGGTCCTGAGGAATGGGTGCTGGGGAGCGGACACATGCGGTTGGACAATGGCCGTGTGGAACTGGGATCGTTTGTCGAAGGTGTCGAAAACCTTCAGGGTCAGATCGAGCTCATCCCGGAGGAGCGGTTCATAAAAATCGTTCGCTTGACGGGAGAGGTAGACGGCGAGGCGTTCGTGATGACCAATACACCCGTGGATGAAGAATTCAACGGCATGACGCCCATCGTCGTCGGCGGAGCAGGAGCCGATTTGGGTGCCCTTCAGCTTATAACATCGGGTAAGGGGATTCGAGCACATCTTCCCGGATTCATGGAGCAGGGCGAGATCGGGTGGCTGGGATTTGGAGGATTGGAGCCCGGAGAAGCATTCGTTTTTGCCGGGCCCGCTGCATCGCCCCTCTTTCAGGGCAACCTTTATCTCACCGATCATCGCCTGACGTATCCGTTTTTATCAATCGAAAAAGATGCGGGCACATCGCAAGTGTTGAAGTTCCTTCAGAAAGTGAACTGGGACATTCGGATTATTCCTTCGGAAGATGTTCATTACGTTCGCGACATAGAGAGTCCTCTGGGGAATGTGTATGTTGACCTCCTTCTGAGGAATAATTACGGGGAAATCCGAATGGATGGGATCATCCAGGAGGATGACCTTCAGGTGTGGGGCAATCTGGTTTCCACCGAAGGGTCCATCGAGGTGTTGAACCATTTATTCCGCCCTGAAAGGATCACTTTTGATTACCCGAGGGGGACGAAGGGCCCCATCATTTCGGGTCGAGCGTTCACGACGCTTCACGATTCGTTGGGCATGCCGTCAACGGTATGGCTGGCCCTGACCGAATCCAACGGGATTCCTGGATTCGAGAGGGAGGGAGGACCCTGGGGTAAAGTGCATTTCCGTTTCTATACCGACAATCCCAACTTGGGCAGGACGGAAGCAGACCTGATGGCTGCTCTTGGGTATTCGGCAGAGAACATCCGTGAGAGGGCCTACGATGCGCTGGGCGTTCAAGTAGACAATCTAGTATTCAGGCCCCTCATTCGACCCTTGGAGAGGGGGATTCGTCGGCATTTGGGCTTGGATCTGGTTCGGGTATCGTCGATGTTCAGCAGAAACCTGGCCGAATTGCGTACGATGAACCGGGTCAGTTTTGATCCCAAATTACTACTCCGCAGTACAAAACTGACTCTGGGTAAGTATGTAGCCCCCGGTCTCTTTGTCATCTATTCCGGCCAGATACAACAGGGCATCGAATGGCGCTACCATACGCATGGATTGGGGTTCCGGCACGCGCTGTCGTTGGAATATACGATTCGTCCAGATCTGTTTTTACAGATGGAATACACGTATGACAGTCAACTGCTATCCGATAGGCGTGAGGATAAACGAATATGGTTACGGCATGTTTTCCCCTTTTAGCGTAGAAGAACGGCTATTTTTCCACTTTACAAAGTGTAAAAAATTTTGTACTTTATAAAATTATTTCAGGAGGTTCGGGTTTGATGAAATCGTTTGTACGCCTTCTCATCACTTGGCTTCTGCTTTCTGTTGGATGGTATGGAGTCACACTCGGCCAGCAGACTCAACTGGGAACGGTTCTGGGTTTGTCCGTGACGGGCAATCAGACATCAGAATCTGTCATCGTGAAGATGAGTTCCGGTATTAAAGAAGGACAAGAGGCGACGTGGGAAGACATCCAGAAAGCCGTGAAACAGCTATGGGCGTTGAGGATTTTTTCCGACATTCAGATTCTTTTGGACCGGAGAACAGCAGGCGGACTCTTTATCACGATTAAAGTCGAAGAGTTTCCCAAGATGGAAAGGCTAGTGATAGAGGGAAACAAGAAAATAAAGAAGGATGATATCGAGAAGGATATCGGATTTTTTCGTGGTCAAGTCATCAGTCCGAGTCAAATTGCTGAAGCGAAGAAAAGCCTGCTCAAGATGTATGCCGAAAAGGGCTATACGCTGGCCACCGTGGAATCGAACGTATTCGAGTCCGAGCGAGAGGGGCGGGCCGTTGTCCAGTTTGTCATCGATGAAGGTAAGAAAGTACAGATCAAACGGATTCGCTTTTTTGATAATGTGTCCTTTGAGGATAAAAAACTCCGAAAGCAGTTAAAAAAGACGAAAGAAGACCGGTGGTGGCGCGGCGCCGATTTCGATAGCGAAAAGTACGTGGAGGACAAGAAGAACGTAATAACCTTTTACATGAATAACGGTTATCGCGATGCAGAGATTTTCAAGGATTCTCTTTACTACGATGCAGAAAAGAAGGATATGTTTATCGATATTTGGGTGTCCGAGGGGCGGTGCTATTATTTCGGGAACATTACCTTTGAAGGATACGAGTTGTTCGGTGAGGATCAGCTGAGATCACAGCTGGATTTTGGCGAGGGCGATGTTTTCAGTCAGGAAAAATACGACAAATCGATTCAAGAAAAAATCGGCGGACTTTACTACGACTACGGCCATATCTATTCGCAGATCAATCCCAAGGAAACGCTACGGGGACAAGATACGCTGGACATCCATTTTGTCATCGATGAAGGAGACCCAGTCAAGATTCGTAAGATTCGTATAGCCGGAAACAACCGGACCAAAGATCGTGTGATACGCCGGGAGTTGCGCATCCGACCAGGAGATGTATTCAGCAAAGAACTCCTGATGCGCAGCCATCGGGATCTGATGGTGCTTAATTACTTTTCCAACGTCATTCCCGATGTAATCCCCGTGGACGAAGAAAACATGGACATCTCCTTCAAAGTCGAGGAAAAGTCCACAGACACGGCCAACATCTCGGCGGGATGGAGTGAACTGGACCGCCTTATCGGAAGCATTGGTCTGGGTATGAACAATCTGTTCGGCAACGGTCAACAGCTGTCGCTGAACTGGAATTTTGGACGGTTCTACCGGTCTATCAATCTGGGATTCACTGAACCCTGGTTCATGAACACACCGACCCTCATCGGCATCAGTGTATACGACACCAAGCGGGATCCATTCTACATCGGCTATAGTATGCGCCGGCGGGGTATATCCCTCCGGCTCGGTAAGCGCTTCGCCTGGCCCGATAATTATTTCCGGGGGGATTGGATCTACCGTCTCGATGAGACGGAATTGGGAGATTTTAACGATTATTACATAGAAGTGAACCCCAACAACATCGTCAATGAAGATTGGCCGTTGACGTCCAGCGGTATCACGCAGATTATTTCCCGAAACAGCTTGGATCATCCCGAATTCCCAACGCGAGGCTCCCGGGTGAGTCTATCCATGGAAGTGGCCGGAGGACCTATGGGGGGGAATGTCGGGTATCATAAACACGTCTTTAGTGCCGAATTTTTTCTGCCTACGCTCTCGCCCAGTCTCGTTCTGCTGGCTCGGGCCCAGGCCGGTTTCATGGGTGTCCTGGGTACATCGGGGCGGATACCTTATTTGGAACTGTTCTTCATGGGCGGAAGTGGTCTCTCACGGTCCATTCCTCTCAGGGGATATGACGATCCTTTGGCCGGCGGCAGGTATTACTCCGAGGGCGGGCGCACGATGCTGCAGAGCACGATTGAATTCCGGTTTCCCATCATTTCCAACCCGACGCTGTTCGGCCTTGTTTTTGCCGAAGCCGGTAATACCTGGCTGAATCTGGAAAACACCGATCCCTTTGACCTTCGGCGTTCTGTGGGCGTTGGTGCCCGGTTGTTCATGCCGATGGTGGGTATCATCGGTTTTGACTATGCCTACGGATTCGACAACATAGATGATGCAGGCCGAAAATACGGGGCGTGGAAACCCCAGTTTGTTTTTGGGAGGGGTTTCTAAAACATTGTAAAAATCCGATGTCGGATAAAAAATAGCATCTATAGACGGTTAAAGCAAAGGGAGGACATTGTGACTGGCAAGCGAATCTTTTTGTTTCTTGTCATAATCATCGGAATGGGTTTGATAGCATCGGCACATACTCAAGCCCAGATGAAGTTTGGGTACATCGATACCCAAAAAATTCTTGCATCGTATCCCAAGGCTCTCGATGCACAGAAAAAGCTGGAAGAGGAACGAGGCGTCATTCTTCAGGATCTCCAGAGACAGGAGGAAGAAATACGCACGGCCCAGCAGACGCTGGAGCAGCAGAGCCTTCTGTTGAGCGAGGAGAAAAAGCGCGAGAAAGCCCAGGAAATTCAGAACATGGTTGTGAAGCTTCAAGAAGAGACCCAGAGAAAAGATCAACAATTTACGCAACGCAGGGACGAAATTTTACAGCCGGTGTACGAAGATATCAATGTAGCCATACGGAACATCAGAGAAGCAGAGAACTACGATTTTATTCTCGACGCTATGAATCTCCTGGATGCAAAGAAAGAATACGATCTGACGGATAAAGTGTTGACAAGTCTGGGCGTCGACGTGACGTCACTGAATACGGATAAGCAATAAGAGACCGTCGACTCCCTGCCACGATCTGGAATGCCGTTCTCGGCCGATGGGCAAGGGCGTCTGGTGCGGAGGGGGTAGAACATCTGCCCGAGAGGTAAGAAGGGGTGGAATTCTCGGTTTTGCGAGTTTAATCCCAGTGTGCGGAAACGGCACGATTGTGGATTTTCTCATGTAAATAGAATGGTTGTTATTCGACGGGAGGATGATGTGTTCAGGGCACGTATCTCTCTTTTTAGTCTTTCGCTATTCGTTTTTTTCTTTGTGGGTACCGACCGATCGATGGCCCAGACGAAAATCGGATATGTGGATTCCGAGAAAATACTCTCTTCATATCCTGCTGCTTTGGATGCTCAGAAGAAACTGGAAGCAGAAAATACGAAATGGGATCAGGAGCTGCGAAAGCTGAACGATTCGTTCCGTGCTCTTCAGGAGCAACTGGATCAGCAGAGCCTCCTCCTGAGCGATGCAAAGAAGAAGGAGAAACAGCAGGAGCTTCAGGCTGCTGCCGAGAAGATCCAGGAGTTTCAGGAAGAGAAATGGGGAGAAGGGGGCGCGTTTTTCAAGCGTCGAGCAGAGATCATGCAACCGGTCATCGACAAGATCAATCAGGTCATTCATCGGATTGGCGAGGAGGAGGATTACGATTATATACTTGATACGGTGGCTGGCAACATACTCCACGCCAAGGACAAGTACGATATCACGGAATTGGTTTTGGAGGAACTCCAAAAAGAAACATCTACCAGCACATCCACGCCGAGAAGGGATTAAGCCATGCCTATAAAGTTGTCGGATATTGCCGCCGAGTTTGGGGGAAGGGTGGTGGGAGACGATGGAGTGGAGATCAGTGGTGTGGCCAAGATTGAAGAAGCCCAAGAAGGCGAGATCACGTTTCTAGCCAATCCCAAGTATACCAAATTCTTGAATGAGACCAAGGCCTCGGCCGTGATCGTCCCCCTGGATGTCACAGAAGCCGGAGATACGCCCCTCATCCAGGCGGAGAATCCGTATTTCGCTTTTTTAAAGACCGTGGTCTTGTTCCATCCTCCCCAGCCCCTCATAGCCAAGGGCATTCACCCCACTGCTGTTATCGGGGAAGAAACGGAAATCGGCCAGGATGTATCAGCAGGACCGTATGTGGTCATCGGAAGACGATGCCGGGTGGGCAGCGGAACCGTCTTGATGCCTGGTGTGGTTGTGGGCGATGATGTCCGCATCGGTTCGGATTGTGTACTCCACGCCCGCGTGAGCATACGGGAAAAAGTGATTTTGGGAAACCGGGTGGTGATTCATGATGGCACGGTGGTGGGCAGCGATGGATTTGGCTTTGCCCCGGAGGGCGGAAAATACCACAAGATACCGCAGGTGGGAACCGTGGTCATCGAAGACGATGTGGAGATCGGAGCCAGTACAACCATCGATCGTGCGACGCTGGGTGAAACCAGGATCAAAAGAGGGGCCAAACTGGACAACCTGATACAGGTGGCCCACAACTGCAGCATCGGGGAAGATACCGTCATTGCCGCACAGGCAGGACTTTCGGGCAGCACGCACATCGGCAGCCATGTGAAAATCGGAGGTCAGGTTGGATTTGCCGGCCATCTCAGCGTGGGCGATGGCGCAATGGTTGGAGCGCAGTCGGGAATCCATAAATCCGTCCCCTCCGGCCAGATGGTATTCGGTTATCCGGCCAAGCCCCACTCGGAGGAGTTTCGTATTCAGGCTGCGTTGAGAAGGCTGCCCCAGCTTTTAAAGGAAGTCAAAGACTTAAAGCAGCGGATCCAGGGCATGGAAGAAGCTTTGAGGAAATGATGTTAAAAAACCAAAGAACGATTAAAGAGCCGGTCTCCCTGTCGGGAATAGGTCTGCACACGGGGAATAAGACGACCATTACCTTCAAACCGGCAGAAACGAATACGGGCATCCGGTTCGTCCGCATGGATATCGATGATAGTCCTGTGATTCCGGCGGATATCGAACACGTGGTGGACAACTTCCGGGATACGACATTGGGCATCGGAAACGTGCACATTCGACAGGTGGAACACGTCCTGGCTGCCATTTACGGCTTGGAGATCGACAACATACTCGTCGAAGTCGATTCCAACGAACCGCCCGTAGGAGACGGAAGTGCCCGGCCCTTTGTGGATATTCTCCAGAAGGCGGGATTCGAGGAACAGGATTCACCCAAAGACTACCTGGAGATTGAGGAGACGATTACGTATTCCGATGTCGAAAAAGGCATCGACATGGTCGTTTTCCCTTCGGACGAATTCCGCATCACGTTCATGGTGGATTATCAGAATCCGGCACTGGGCACCCAGTACACGTCGATGTATTCGATGTCCGATGAATTTGTCGATGAATTCTCGTCGGCTCGGACGTTCTGTTTTCTCCACGAAGTGGAAGAGCTACACGATCAGGGCTTGATTCAGGGAGGCAGCCTGGAAAACGGCATCGTCATCGTCGATCGGCAGCTTACCCATGAGGAGCTCAAAAGCCTGGCCGCCCGCTTTAAACTGGACATGAATGAACTGTCGACCGAGGACAGCATCCTGGGTGGGAGGGAATTGCGGTTTCTAAACGAACCCGTACGGCACAAGACCTTGGACCTGATAGGAGATTTGGCCCTTCTGGGATTTCCCCTAAAAGCTCATGTGATGGCGGCGCGCTCGGGTCATGCCGCGCATGTCGCTTTGGTGAAGAAGATTCAGAATGTATACAAGAAAAAACAGCTCACCACCAAGTACCAATCCAGGCCCACGAAAAAGGGTGTTTTTCTGGATATCCAGGCTATCGAGAAAATTCTTCCCCACCGGTTTCCGTTTCTCATGGTGGACAAGATCCTGGACCTGGTTCCCAGGGAACGCGTCATCGGTGTAAAGAATGTGACGATTAACGAGCCGTTTTTCCCGGGGCATTTTCCGGGTCATCCCATCCTGCCCGGCGTGCTGATCGTGGAATCCATGGCCCAGACAGGGGCCATTCTGCTGCTGGATGCCATCGGAAATCCGGAGGAGAAGCTGGCTTACTTCATGGGGATCGACAACGTGAAGTTTCGCAAGCCGGTCTATCCAGGCGATCAGCTCCAGGTTGAGGTGGAACTCCTGAGGTATCGTCCGTCGTCCTGCAAGATGCAGGGAAGAGCATTCGTTGCCGGTGAACTGGTCTGCGAGGCCGAGTTCGTGGCTGCTATCATCGACCGATAGATCGACTATTTCGAAGGAGGCCGTTTGCCCGACATTCATAAAACAGCCATCGTTCATCCCAAGGCCGAACTGGTCGATGACGTGACGGTCGGCCCTTTTTCAATCATCGAGGCCGACGTGAAGATCGATGAGGGGAGCCGGATTCATTCGCACGTGCTCATTGCCGATGGTGCACGCATCGGAAAGAACTGCCAGATTCATCACGGATCAGTTATCTCTACCCTGCCCCAGGACCTGAAATTTTCGGGCGAGAAGACCACACTGGAAATCGGTGATAATACAACGATCCGGGAATTTTGCACGCTGAACAGAGGAACGCGAGATCGGGGTAAAACACGCGTCGGAAAGAATGGATTTTTCATGGCCTATATACACGTGGCCCACGACTGCGATGTCGGGGATCATGTGATTTTAGCCAATGCCGTTCAACTGGGGGGACATGTGACATTGGAGGACTGGGTGATTGTCGGAGGACTGGTGCCCGTTCATCAGTTCACGCGTATCGGACAGCACTCCATCATCGGAGGCGGGTTTAGGACGGTACAGGATGTGCCTCCTTTTATCCTGGCAGCCGGGGAGCCCCTGGCGTATAAAGGATTGAATGCCGTGGGACTGAGGAGACGGGGATTTTCCAAGGAAAGTTTTCGTTTATTAAGAAAATGCTACAGGATACTCTACCGGTCCCGGATGAATAGAAGCCAGGCCGTGGAGACGATCCGAAGGGAAGTCGAGATGATTCCCGAGGTTCAGGCCTTGTTGACGTTTATCGAGAACAGCCATCGAGGCCTCATATAGAGAGATTCCTGTGGAAGGTTGGCGGTGGATCGACAGCAATTGGGGTGATGGAGCAACCCACATGGCCATCGATCAGGCCATGCTGGAGCAGGCAGGGGGAAACCGACCCACGATGCGGGTTTACCGGTGGAGACCGACCTGCATCTCTCTGGGATACCATCAATCGGCCGAATGCATCGATCTGGACAAATGCCATCAAGATCGAATCGATGTGGTGCGGAGACCCACAGGGGGAAGGGCTGTTCTCCATGCGGAGGAAGTCACCTACTCGGTGGTCATTCCCCAGGATGGCGAATTCCTCTCCGGCAACCTTGGTGAAGTGTACAACGCCATCAGCCGGGGACTGGTACGGGGAATACAGAGATTGGGGATCCCCGCAGAACTCCAAAAGCGATCTCTGGACTTGCGCAACCATTACCGTACATCCATCTCGGTGAGCTGTTTTTCAGCCGCAGCCAAGCATGAAGTCGTCCTGAGCGGTAAAAAGCTGGTAGGCAGTGCCCAACGGCGCTTCCCCCACGGAATACTCCAGCATGGATCGATTCTCACGGGCAGTGCCCATGCATCGCTCCCCAAGTACCTGAAAGGAATGGATGAGGAGGAGACGGACAGAATGATAAGCATGGTGGCTGGCAGGACGATGGCCATCGACGCGTATTTGCAGCGAACGGTTGCGTACGACGAGATCGTCGACGCCATCAAAGTGGGAATGGCCGAAGAGCTGTCAATTACGTTCGTAACGGGGGAGTTGACCAAAGAAGAAAGTAAACGGGTGGATGAACTGTACAGGAGTTTTTCGATTTTTTCAGGACGAATGATCCCACTTCCCGATATTCAGTTCGACCATTCTAAGCCATCGTGATTTCTGGAGGGGCTGGCTTCGGATAATGAGGTCGGCTCTTTTCGTGTGTGAGGAGGACAACGATTTTAAAACGGATTTCTATCTGGGGGGCCACGGGTTCCATCGGCACGCAGACGCTGGATGTGCTGGGCTCTGCCGGTGATCGATTTGAGCTCGATACGCTGACAGCCCACAACAATGCAGAACTGGTCTGGAAACAATCGAAAAAGTTCCGTCCGAATCGCGTCGTACTCACGGGCGATGTGGACAGGAAGGTCTGGGGAAAACGGTTTCAGGACATCGGTGTCAAACTTCTCTGGGGTAAAGAAGGATTGCTGGAGACGGCAGCAGGAGGAAATCAGGATCTCGTGGTAAATGCACTGGTCGGAGCGGTGGGACTGGAGGCCACCCTTCGGGCCATGGAGGCGGGGGTTTCCGTGGCTCTGGCAAATAAAGAAGTCCTGGTCATGGCCGGAGACCTGGTAACCCAGGAGGCAAAGAATCGAGGCGTCTCATTGCTTCCCATCGATAGCGAGCACAGCGCTGTCTTTCAATGCCTTCAGGGCGAAATGCCTGATACCATAAAAAATATACTACTAACAGCGTCAGGAGGTCCGTTTTTCCGGCGGGACGCTACGGAGTTGGATCGGGTGACGGTAGAAGATGCGCTGGCTCATCCCAACTGGTCCATGGGGAGGAAGGTGACCATCGATTCGGCCACGTTGATGAACAAAGCCCTGGAAGTGATCGAAGCGCGATGGCTTTTCGGTATCGAGCCCAACCGCATCCAAGTTGTCATCCATCCACAATCGATCATTCATTCCATGGTGGAGTTCATCGACGGCTCGATCAAGGCACAACTGGGCGTGCCCGATATGCGCATTCCCATCTCGTATGCCTTGAATTATCCTCAGAGATGGACTGGAAACTGTAATACGATGGATTTTTCCCAATCGTGGGAACTTTCGTTTCTTCCTCCGGATACGGAGAAGTTCCCTGCACTGCGCCTGGCCTATGAAGTGTTGAACATGGGAGGTACGGCCCCGGCCGTACTCAACGCCGCCGACGAAGTGGCTGTGGGCCTTTTTCTGTCGGAGCGCATCGGGTTTCCACAGATTTCAAAGATCGTAGAAGAGATTATTCGACGTCACGATGTCACTTCCAGCCCCGACCTCGAAGACATCTTAACAGCCGACCGATGGGCCAGAGAGGTGATTGACAAGGACATTTTATCAAAAAGTAGGATATAGAGTATGATTACTGTGCTGGCTGCAATCTTCGTGTTGGGAGTCTTGGTTTTTATCCATGAGTTGGGTCATTTTATGTCCGCCAAGCTTTTTCGAATCCGAGTGGATCGTTTTTCCCTCGGATATCCGCCTAGGTTGGTGGGGAAAAAGGTCGGAGATACGGATTACTGTATTTCTGCGATTCCTTTCGGTGGGTACGTGAAAATCGCAGGCATGGTAGACGAGAGCATGGACAAGAAAGCGCTCGCCGAGGAGCCCAAGCCCTGGGAATTTCGTTCCAAACCGTGGATACAGAAGGCCGTCGTCATCATGGCGGGCTCCCTGATGAATATTTTCTTTGCCTTCGTCGTTTTTGTGGGCGCGGCCCTCGTCTATGGCGTGGGCGAACAAGTGCCCGGAACCACCGTGGGAGATATTGTGGAGGGGAGGCCGGCCCAGCAGGCCGGCATGCTCCCGGGTGACCGAATCGTATCCATCGACGGAACGGATGTTCACGAATGGGAGGATTTGACCCGGATCGTTCATAATTCACCCGGCCGGGCGCTGCGAGTGACGTGGGCCCGGGGCGATTCCATCTTTTCAGCCGATATCACGCCGGAACTGGAGAAAGTACCCGATGGCAATCGTATTCGCGAAGTCGGCCTTATCGGGGTCTTTCCTCAATTTGAAGCAAGGCCGGTGGGATTCGGGCGTGCCCTGATCACGGGCTTTGGCACGTTGTACGGATACACGGGATTGGTCGTTTCGTCCATTGTTCGCCTCATCAAGGGAGAGGAGACCATCCGATCCCTGGCTGGCCCCCTCACGATATCCAGGATGGCCGGAGAGAGTGCCCGTTCGGGATGGGGGACGCTCATCGGCTTCATGGCCATCCTCAGTCTGAACTTGGGAATTCTGAACCTTCTGCCGATTCCCGTCCTGGACGGTGGGCATTTGGTGTTCTTGAGCATCGAAGGGATTATTCGCAGGCCGATTCCCGTCAAGATGAAGATGATTGTTCAACAAGTCGGGATGATTCTGATTTTCGGTCTCATGATTTTTGTAATCTACAACGACGTCGTTCGGGCGATCCAATGATGATATAGAACCTGAAATACAGGTTGACAAAAAACATATTTTTCGATAAATTATTTTACTTTATCCATCCGGTTCATACTATTGATTAAGAGGTGATCGTGGAAGCTAAAAGAACGCCGCTCGTCGAAGAGCACGTGAGATTAGGGGGTAAGATGGCGGATTTCGCCGGCTGGTATATGCCACTCTGGTATCCGCCGGGACAATCCGAGGAGCATCATGCCACACGAAAGGCCTGTGGAATCTTTGATATTTGTCACATGGGAGAATTTCAAATCGAGGGATCCGGATCGTTTGCCTTTCTTCAGGGTCTGCTGACCAACGATTTGGAGAGAATCGTTGACGGACAGGCGATGTACAACTTTATGCTGAACGAAGAGGGCGGGGTGGTGGATGATTGTATCGTTTATCGTTTTGATGCCGATCACTGGATGCTGGTGGTGAATGCCGGAGATATCGAAGGCGATTTCCAATGGCTGAAACGGAACGCATCTTCCGATGTACGATTAAAGAACATCAGTGATGAAACCGTGAAGATCGATTTGCAAGGTCCCAACGCACCCAAGTTGATGGCACGATGGGTGGAAAAAGAGCTTTTGGCCCAGCTTAAGTTTTTTCGATTTCTTCCAGAGGTTCAGGTCGAGGGCATGGAAGTTCTTCTTTCCCGGACAGGCTATACCGGTGAGATCGGGTTTGAAATATACACCGATTTGAAGAACGGCATCACGTTGTGGCAGCTGCTTCTATCCGAGGGCAAGCCTTTCGGTATCCTCCCCTGCGGGCTGGGCGCCAGGGATACGCTACGGACAGAAGCGGGGCTTCCCCTTCACGGTCACGAGCTCCGTCCCGACCGGGTTGCTCTCGGACACCCCTGGGAATTCGCCATCTCCTGGGATAAGGACTTTATCGGTAAAGACCGTCTTCTGCGAGAGAAGGAAAAGGGCATTTCATATTTCGTGTTGCCTTTTATGATGGAAGGACGACGCAAAGCCATGCACGGCTGGGATGTGATGCTGAACGGTGATGTCATAGGTACGGTTCTAAGCGGAGTTATTTCACCCACATTGGAGAATAAACCCATCGGATTCGTCGGTATCGGCCGTGCACTGGAAGCCGATACCAGGGTTGAGTTCAGGCAGAAGGGGCGCGATAGCGGTCTGGAGGGAAGTATCGTGAATACACCTTTTATCCCGTTGACATCACGGAAGAAAATGGCGAACTTTCTTTAAATAGCGGCCTGGTGATGAGAATCGATGTCGCTTTTACAGGGAGGGATTTTAATTCCCAAGACAGCACGGGGAAGCGGATCGTTGTGGTCGACGTACTCAGAGCTTCTACGAGTATCGTAACCGCTCTGGCTCATGGTGCTCGGAAGGTCATTCCGGTGGAAACTCCGGAGAAAGCAAAAGAAACGGCTAAGGCCATGCCGAAAAATACCGCTCTCCTTTGTGGCGAAAGAGAGAGTGTACGCCTTCCCGGATTCGACCTGGGGAATTCACCCGAGGAATACAAGGAAGACATCGTACGTGATAAGGTACTTATATTCACGAGCACCAACGGATCGCGAACGTTGTTAAAGGCACAAGCAGCTGATGAAGTCTTCATGGGCGGGTTCGTCAATATGAGCGCCCTGATCAGACGGCTCATTGCGGACGATAAAGACAGCTTGATTGCCTGTTCAGGCCATAATGGAGGATTTTGCCTGGAAGACGGAGTTTGTGCCGGCATGATCGTGGATCGTCTGAAAAAAGAAATGCCACAGGATGCCATCGACATGGGAGATGAGGGCTTGGCCGGCTATGTTTTATATCAGTATTATGACAATAAATTACACAAGATGATGGAAGAATCCTTCTGGGGAAAACAATTGATCGATAATGGCATGGGTGACGATCTGCCGATCTGCGTTTCCATTGATTTGTACGATGTGGTTCCTGTCCTTCGTGGAGGGGCGTTGGTACATGATAAAAATTGGTAGGGCATGATGGCAGCACGGCGAAAAAACAAGCGTGACGAACGCCGGCGGGAGGTGCTGGGCATCCTCATCATGGCCCTTGCCCTGCTGATTGCTCTGGGGCTTGTCTCGTACCATCCCACAGATTTTCCCAACAGCGGGTCTTCCCAGGAGGTTCAAAACTGGCTGGGCTTGGCTGGCGCCTGGATCAGCTATTATCTTTACGTATTCACCATCGGATATTCCTGCGTCATCGTTCCCTTTATCCTCTTTTTGCTGGGATGGAATATCTTTTTTCAAAAACCATTCAAGCCCTTCCTGCGCGTCAGCTTGTATGTGCTGGCCCTGGGTCTTTTTTTATCCACGGCGCTCGCTTTGCCCGAGGCCGTTTCTGAGGAGGGGAGCAAGTATGGGTTCCGACTCAGCGGCCTGCTGGGGGGATTCTTCGCAGAACAGATGGGACACTATCTGGGCTCTGTGGGCAGCATCGTCGTCCTTTTAACGTTCCTGCTTCTGTTCCTCATCACGGCGACGAGTTGGAGTATGCGTCAGGCCGTACTGGGATTCAAGGAAGAGATCGATGTTTTTTTTCAGGGATGGAAAAGGAGGCGGATACGGTTATCGGATGAGCGATCGGAGAAAGTCCAGGAAGACATGGGGCCAATTCCGATACGGCAGCGCACGGAAGAGAGGATTGCATCCAAATCTCCGGAAACCGAATTGGCTCCCGGACCCATACCCAAATCCAGGCCAGAAGCCGTTGAAAGAAAACCAGAACGCCAAGAGTCCTCGCACGACACGCCTCCGCCAAAACCCGGGCATTATGAATTCCCTCCCCTGGGACTCCTCTCGCCATCTGTCGGTGGAGAACGGCGTCTGGACCGGAGTACGTTAGAGAAGAAAGCTCATTTCTTGGAAGAGAAGCTGCGGGAATTTGATGTTCAGGGTCAAGTGGTGGGCATTCAGCCCGGTCCGGTGATCACGCGGTTTGAAGTGAGACCGGCGCCAGGGGTTAAGATAAGTCGTTTTGTGAGTTGTCAGGACGATTTAGCCCTGGCTATGCACGGACAGAGGGTGCGGGTCGTTGCACCCATTCCAGGAAAAGCCGCCGTGGGCATCGAAATTCCCAACGAAGAACCGGAACTGGTGGCACTTCAAGGCATACTCGCGTCCAAAGCCTTTCAGGAATCCTCCTCGAAGCTCACCCTCGCCCTGGGGCAGACTATCGATGGGAAGCCCTACATAACGGACTTGGCACAAATGCCGCACTTGCTGGTGGCTGGAGCCACGGGGTCGGGAAAGTCGGTTTGCTTGAATACCATTATCGTCAGCATGCTTTACCGTGCTAGGCCGTCGGAAGTGAAGCTGGTGCTAATCGATCCAAAGAAGCTGGAATTAACCTTGTATCAAAAGTTACGCCGCCATCACCTGACCACACGAGCAGAATTGAACGAAGATGTCATCACCACGGTCAGCAATGCCGTGTCCGTACTCCGAAGCCTGGAAATGGAGATGGAAAGACGCTACAGGGTATTGGCCAAGGCGGGTGTTCGGAATATAGAGGATTACAATAAAGCGGTTCGTGGAGGCAGAATACCCAAGAGCGAGGAGGGTCAGGCACCCCATCAACTGCCGTATGTGGTTTTGGTCGTCGACGAGTTGGCAGACCTGATGGTCACAGGAGCCAGGGAAGTGGAGGAGCCCATAGCCCGTCTGGCTCAGATGTCGCGTGCCGTGGGAATTCACCTTATTCTGGCCACACAGCGGCCCTCCGTGGATGTGATTACTGGTGTGATCAAGGCAAACTTCCCTTCACGGATCGCTTTTCAAACAGCGGTAAGGACCGATTCGCGTACGATTCTGGATCGGAACGGTGCCGAAAAACTTCTGGGACGAGGTGACATGCTTTTTTTAAACCCTCGGGAGCCCGAACCCATACGAATCCACGGTGCCTACGTGTCCACAGAGGAGGTTAAACGCGTCGTCGATCATATCAAAAGGCAGCCCGCAGAAACCGAGTGGCGCTTGCCAAGCTTCGGAAGCCGGGAAGCTTCGGCCGTGCCGGGAAGAGGGGGAGAAAGAGACGAATTGTTCCGAGAGGCGGCCAAACTGGTTATCCGTCATCAGCAAGGATCGGCTTCTCTGCTGCAGCGGCGCCTGCGTATCGGGTATGCTAGGGCCGGTCGGTTGATCGATGAGCTGGAGGAGGCCGGCATCATCGGGCCGTTCGACGGCAGCAAGGCCAGGGAGGTGTTGGTGGATGAGAGCGCAATAGACCGGCTAGACGATGTTATCTCTGCCGGTGGCGGTATTTCAGACGAGGAGGAACGGTGATGCATGGGGCATGGACGATAGGATTGGGGATTTGGCTGGTCACCATGGGATGGGGCAAGGACATTTCTCCGGACAAGGTGATTCAGAACGTGGAAAAGACGCTGACCGATGCAAAAACAGTCCGGATCGTTTTCGAGCAGACGTATCATTGGAGTTTAACCGGAGAACAGAATACCCTGAAGGGCGAGCTCTTGCTCGAGGGCGAGGATCGATTCCGCGTCACGACGGAGGATCAAGTCATCGTCTCCGACGGCGAGACGTTGTGGACCTACAGCAAGACATCGGAACGTGTGATTATCGATCGTCTGGACAATTCAGACAACACCCTTCTTCCCAGACAGATCCTATTCCAGTACCGCCGGGATTATCGATCTCGAATAGAGGGGGAAGAGAGTGTTCTGGATAGGCCGTGTTATAGGCTGGTTTTTACGTCCGAGACGGGCGATGTTTTTTTTACTCGAATAACAGCGTGGGTCGACAAAGGCGAATGGATACCCCGACAGATCGAGCAGATCGACTTGAACGAGAACCGTACGGTTTATCTTCTCCGCGAGATTCAGATCGGCATGCCCATGGAGGAAGAAACCTTTCGATTTACGATTCCTGACGGTGTGGAAGTGATTCGTATGGAATGAGGGGCACAGGGGCGGCTGTCGTTTTTATGTGGGCGGATTGTTGATACAATGGACAGATTTAGGCCAGCTAGTCGGAGCATTTATTTTGATCAAAATGGATTAAGTCTTTGATTTAATAAGAATTAAAACGATTCTGATTTGTTCTGAACGGCTGGTATGTTTTTTGCGAGATTTATACGTCTACCCGTTGTACCCAAACCGCATGATATAATGGAGATAGGGACGTGGAAGAAGAGATGATGGAACAACAGGTTACCCTGAACGATTATCTGAGGGTTTTATACAGAGGAAGGTGGATCATACTGATTTCTTTCCTCGTTGTTGTGGCCTCAACGGTGTACTTCACGTTTACGGCACAGCCCGTTTACGAGGCATCGGCTTTGGTGATGCTCAAGGAGGAGGGGACGGTTCGACGGCAGATTTTTGAAGTCTCGAGTTACATGAAGCGGGAGACGATGATCAACAACCAAGTCGAGGTCCTGAAGAGCAGAACCCTGGGCATGGAGGTCATCCGACGTCTCCAGGAATCTCCACATGCAGATTCATTGTCCATTCTGGGCAATCCGTTGAAGAATCAGAAATTCTCCTTAACAAAATGGGTCTCTTCCCTCTTTCGAGGCGAGGACAGAAACGTTCAACAGCCCAGCTTTGACGATCTTGTCGATCGGTTCCGTGCGGGAATGGTCACCGTGGCGCCAAAACGAGACACGGATATGATCGAGCTGAAAGCCCAGGCGTACAGTCCGTTCGAGGCCAGCTTTGTGGCCAACACCTGGATGGAAGCCTACCGCGATTTGAACATCAGTGAGAGCCGCGAAGAGGTGAGCGAAGTCCGGGAGTTCTTGGAAGAAAAGCTGAAGGACGTTCAAGATGCCATGTCTGCCTCAGAGGAAGCGCTCAAAGATTACAAAGAAACGCAGAAGGTGGCCGAGCTGACGACAGAAACAGAGCAGCTCATCAAACAGCTTGCAGACTTTGAGACGACCTACCAGGAGGCGAAAACGGATTTGGAGGCCAACGAGAAGCGGCTTGCCCATCTCAAGGATCAGTTGAGCGAGAGCCAGAAGGCGCTGGTCGAGGAGGCAACCAGCCTTTCCAGTCCGGTCATAAAAGAGCTCGAAAGACAGTTGGCCACGATGATCGTCAGGAAGGCGGCCCTGGATCAGCAGGTAAAAGGAGCGGGACTCTCCTCGGAATTTGGAAACGTGAATGAACTTGACCAGAGGATTCTGGGGATACAAGAGAAAATCATCGAAGAGACGAGAAAGATGGTGGCAAGCGGCGGTGCGGCCATCAATCCGCTGGGATTTTCCGAGACGATTTTCAACAACATTCTTCAGATAGAAACCGAGAACAAATCCCTCAAGGCCAAGACAGAGGCACTGGGCAAGATTGTTGCTCAATACAATAGGGAACTGAATTCATTGCCCGAGAAAAGCCTCAGGTTGGTCCGGCTTCGGCGTGAGACGGCGGTGAACAACAATATCTACATGATGCTGCGGGAGAAGTACGAGGAGAACCGAATCTCAGAGGCAGGACAGATCGGGTCTGTCAGAGTCGTGGATCGAGCCAAGCCACCGAAAAATCCCATCAAGCCCAAGAAAAAGATGAATTTGATCCTGGGAATCATGGTGGGATTGGGCCTGGGAGTCGGGCTGACGTTCCTGCGGGAGTACTTGGACACCTCCCTGAAGTCAATGGAAGATGTGGAACGGCTGGGATATCCTGTCCTGGGATCGATTCCCTATATTTCCGTACAACGGATCGCAAAACAAGCCCGAGGCCAGAACGGAGATATCAAACGCATCGAATCACGGCTCATCACCCATTTTGCCCCCAAATCGCCAATTTCAGAAGCCTACCGGACCCTTCGTACGAACATTCAATTTACTCACATCGATCGGCCGATTAAGACCGTCCTGGTTACAAGCTCCGGGCCGGGGGAAGGAAAGTCGACGTCCGTGGCGAATCTGGCCATTGCGTTCGCCCAGATGGGAACAAAAGCGCTTCTGGTGGATACAGACCTTCGGCGTCCCGTACTCCATGCCATATTCGATCAACCCCGCGATGTGGGATTGACCAATGTACTCGTCGGCAAGGTACCGTTCGAGGAAGCCGTTCGGCCGACGAAAATCGACAACCTCCATCTCCTTACATCGGGAACCCTGCCCCCCAACCCTTCGGAGCTTTTAGGATCGGACGCCATGATGGCCTTTTTAAGGGATGCCAAAGAGAAATACGATATCGTCCTCTTCGATAGTCCCCCTGTCATCGCCGTCACCGATGCCGCTATCCTGGGCACACGCCTGGACGGAATCGTTCTGGTGGCCAAGTCCGGCTCCACGGGAAAGGATGCCATTGTCAGGAGCCGCATTCTGTTGGAGAACGTCAACGCCCATATATTCGGCATTCTGGTGAATGGTGTGAATATCGAGCACATGTACGGATCGTATTACTACTACTATATCCATTATTATTACGGTGACGGGAAACACAAGAAAAAGTTGAAAGCACCAAAGACAATCGTTTGATAACGATCTGGTATTGGGTTTGTTCAACGCAGAACGGAAGGGATAACCCGGGTGCATTAAACAGAACGTAGCGTTGTATTCACATCGCGTATGATTATGGAGTTGTTAGATTCGAAGATGTTCATTATATTCCATCGATTTTATGGGTGAGGTTATTGAGAAGAACTGTATTCATATGATCGCTCCAATTCTTGAATCTCTGAGACCAAAGCAATGGACAAAAAATCTGCTGCTTTTTGCCGGATTGCTGTTTTCAAAAAAACTATTTCAGACGCCCCTGTTGCTGAAGGCACTGGCGGGCTTCGTTGTTTTTTGTTTTCTGAGCGGAACCGAATATCTGATAAACGACCTGCTGGATTTAGATCAGGACAGACAACATCCTCTTAAATCGAAACGTCCTCTCGCCTCGGGAAGGCTTCCTGTTCCGTGGGCCATCGGTACGGCCATCCTGCTGACGGTCGTCGGATTATCATCGGCATTTCTTCTGGACATCACATTCGGCTGGATCGCGGCGGCGTATTTCCTGCTGATGCTGGGCTATACGCTGGCATTCAAGCACATCGTTATTCTGGATGTCATCGTGATTGCATTGGGATTCGTGCTGAGGGCGGTGGCGGGTGCCGCTGTCATCCATGTCACCATTTCCTCCTGGCTTTTGGTGTGCACAACCTTTTTAGCTCTTTTTCTGGGATTAAGCAAACGGCGGCACGAGATGGTTCTGCTCGGAGATAACGCCAAGGATCATCGTAAGATTCTTGGAGAATACAGCCCTTACCTCCTGGATCAGATGGTCGCCGTCGTCACAGCATCCACGGTCATGGCCTACGCACTCTATACCACAGCGGCCGATACTGTAGAAAAATTTGGAACCCGGAATCTCATCTTCACGCTGCCCTTTGTGCTCTACGGCATTTTCAGGTACTTGTATTTGGTGCATCAGAAAAATATGGGTGGGAGCCCGGAACAGATCCTCATCAAAGATCGTGCGATGATCCTGAATATTTTCCTCTATCTGATGACAGCAGGATTCATCCTTTATTGGAGGAGATGACCGGCAAGAATATAGAAGGTATCGATTAAGTAACAAGATGGATATTATTTTGAATTAATAGAGAGGAAGGGAAAGGTCACCCGCAAACGTTCATGGAAGCTTATACCCGAACAGACATTCGTTGGTATGCCCTGTATACTCGGTCGCGACACGAGAAAAAAGTGGAAAGCCAGCTGCAGGACAAACGAATCGAATCCTATCTGCCCTTGAGTCGTGTCATGCGCCAATGGAGCGACAGGAAGAAATGGGTTGAAGAACCTCTGTTTCGGTGTTATGTTTTTATTCATGTGGATGAGAAAGATCGGCTTCGGGCTTTGCAGACGTATGGGTCTGTTCGGGTTGTATCGTTTAACGGCAAGCCCGCCGTTGTGCAGGATAGGGAGATCGAGACCATACGGCGAATACTTCGGGAAATTCACAATGTCGAGGCCTGTGTGGATGTGAGGGAAGGGGACATTGTTGAGATCGTGCAAGGCCCTCTTTGTGGTCTTATGGGAAGATTGGTACAGGTGCGTAACGAAGATCGACTCTTGGTTTCCATCGATTCCATCCATCAGGCATTGAGGTTCAACGTAGACAGGACGGATGTAAAGGTGGTACGTCGATTTTCGGACGTGGTGAGCGAATAGATTCGATCTACAATGAAGCGACATATTATTTCGGTCGCCGTTTTTGGGACTGAAAGTGCGGAGCTGTAAGTAAAATCGAATTTAAGGAGTTTTTCTTTTGAACATACTCGGAATATCCGCTTTTTATCATGACAGTGCTGCCTGTCTCGTCCAGGACGGAGAAATCATGGCAGCGGCCCAGGAGGAACGTTTCACACGTAAGAAGCACGATTTCTCTTTTCCGAAAAATGCCATCGATTATTGCTTGCGGGAAGGCAAGCTGAGTGTTCAGGATTTGGATGTGGTTGCTTTTTACGAGAAGCCATTCATCAAGTTTGAGCGCATACTCAACACCTATCTGGCCTTTGCGCCCGTGGGTATCAAATCGTTCATCAAGGCGATGCCTCTGTGGATCAAGCAGAAAATGTGGATGAAGGATTATCTTGTGAAGGAGCTGGATTTTCATGGTAAAATCCTGTTCCCAGAGCATCATGAATCGCATGCGGCCGCCGCCTTCTTCCCCTCGCAATTCCAGGAAGCGGCCTTCATTACTATGGATGGTGTGGGTGAATGGGCCACGGCGAGTTTTGGTGTGGGCAAGGACAACAACGTACAACTCTTGGCCGAGCTCCATTTCCCCCACTCTCTGGGTCTTCTCTACTCTGCGTTTACGTATTACACCGGGTTTAAAGTCAATTCCGGTGAATACAAGGTCATGGGTTTGGCGCCCTACGGTCGGCCGACGTACAAGGATGTGATTCTCTCCGAGCTGATGGACTTGAAAGAGGACGGCTCGTTTAAGCTCAACATGAAGTATTTTAATTATTGTGCCGGCTTGACGATGACGAACCGACGTTTCAATAAGCTCTTCGGAGGGCCGCCGCGAAAGCCCGAATCCCATTTAACCCAGCGGGATATGGACTTAGCCCGATCGGTTCAGGAAGTCACAGAGGAAGTGATGCTCCGTATGGCCCGTCATGTTCATCGTGAGACGGGGCAAAAATATCTCTGCCTCGCGGGGGGCGTCGCCCTGAACTGTGTTGGAAACGGGCGCATATTAAGAGAAGGCCCCTTCCAGGATATCTGGATACAACCTGCTGCTGGAGATGCGGGCGGTGCTTTGGGAGCGGCCATGTTCGTCTGGCACCAGTACGAAGGCCATGAGAGAGTTGCCGACAATAAACATGATTTTCAGCGGGGCTCCACACTGGGACCGCATTTTGACAATGGTTATATCAAGGATTACTTGGAGGAGAATCAGATCCATTACACAGAACTGAGTGAGGATGAGATTCCAGATAAGATTGCCGATCTGATTGCCGACGAAAAGGTCATCGGATGGTTTCATGGCCGGATGGAATTCGGGCCGAGGGCACTGGGCAACCGGTCGATCATCGGAGATGCTCGTTCTCCCAAAATGCAGGAAACGATGAATTTAAAAATCAAGTTTCGGGAGAGTTTCCGTCCGTTCGCTCCGACGGTGATCCAGGAGAAGGTATCCGATTACTTCGAGATCGACAGGGAAAGCCCGTATATGCTCCTGGTGGCGCCTGTCAAGAAAGAGATCCGAAAAAAGGTATCTCAGGAACAGGAAAATTTATTCGGTCTCGAAAAGCTACACATCATACGGTCTTCCATCCCAGCAGTGACCCATGTGGATTACTCGGCCCGGCTTCAGACAGTGAACCGGAAGGACAATGCTTGGTATCATCGCATGATTTCGAAATTCGACGAAAAATACGGATGCCCCGTCATCATCAATACCTCCTTTAACGTTCGGGGCGAGCCCATCGTGTGTACGCCGGAGGATGCCTATTTATGTTTCATGCGCACCAACATGGATTATCTCCTCCTGGAAAATTTTCTCGTGGAGAAGACGGAACAGAAACCCCTGGAAAAGGACATCGATTGGCTGAAGGAGTTTGAGTTGGACTGAGAGGAACGCATGATTGATGAGATAAGGAATATTAAGAGTAGTAAACAAGACCTGAGGAAATTTGGCTTCACGGTGGGCACCGTTCTGGTAGTTTTGGGTGGTCTGTTGTGGTGGCGGGAGAGGGAATTTTATGTATATATTCTGGCGGCTGGAGGCCTGTTGTTGTTCTTTGGATGGGCTTGGCCCGTGGTGTTGAAACCCATTCAGAAAGTGTGGATGACTCTGGCCGTTGTTCTCGGGTGGTTCATGACGCGGGTTATTCTAAGTGTATTGTTCTACCTCGTGTTTGTCCCCATGGGAAATATTGCGAGGCTGTTCGGTAAAGACTTTTTAGACCTGAAGTTGAATTCATCGGCACCGAGCTATTGGATCGTGAAGGATACGCAGCAAGAGAAGTCGAAAGAGGCATACGAAAAACAATTCTAAGGAGAATGTATGGCGAAACTGGCAATCATGAAAGAATTCTGGGACTTCATGAAAGTCCGGAAGAAATGGTGGCTGCTGCCCATTATCGTCCTGATGGTTCTGTTCGGGGCGCTCATCGTGTTCACCGAGGGATCGGCCATAGCTCCATTCATCTATGCATTGTTCTAATCAGATTTGGAAAATATATGTATGGTCGTTATCGTTCTATTCGATAGACGGAGGTTGATAGAGATGTGGATGGAGAAATTGAAGGACGTGAATGCCTGATTCGAATACATCGGATCCGAGTATGATCGGGTTTGTTCATCCAGGCATCCTATAATACTTATCATGAAAATCGATATAGTAACATTGGTTGAGATCGCGGTTAAAGCCGGTGAAAAGGTCATGGAGATCTACGAGGGAGGGACGTTTTCGGTTGCGAGCAAATCGGATGGCTCACCCCTCACTGTGGCCGACAGGGCATCCCACGAAACCATCCAGGAAGAATTAAAACAGGCGTACCCCGATATCCCCCTCCTGTCTGAAGAAGGAGAAGGCGTGGATTATGATGAAAGAAAGAAATGGGAATGTTTCTGGCTCGTCGATCCCCTCGACGGAACGAAAGAGTTCATCCGGCGCAACGGCGAGTTTACGGTCAACATCGCTTTCATCGAGAAAAACCGACCTGTGGCAGGGGTAATTTGCGCACCCGCCTTAAACCTGTTGTATTACGGAATGGAGCACGTGGGTGCATTCAAAAAGCTGGGGAATGCATCCCCTGAATCGATACACGTATGCAGGAATGGCACCCACAGTCCTACCGCTGTGAGAAGCCGCTCCCATGCCTCCGAAGCGGAGAACGCATTTTTCAGCCGATACAACGTGTCTCATTCCATACCCATGGGGAGCTCTCTGAAGTTTTGCACCGTTGCCGAGGGGAAAGCGCATGTTTACTTTCGCCATGGACCGACCATGGAGTGGGATACAGCTGCAGGCCATGCCATTGCCGAATCGGCAGGAGCCGTTGTGTCGAATCTACGTTACAATAAAAAGACATTGAAGAACGGCTCCTTCCTGGTGTCTGCACTGGAAGAAATCGCTTTGTTTGACAATGATTGACTTCCCCTTTGTATATACTTCGATTCTACTCGTACTGATGAGCGTCGCGCTTTACAAAGAATTGTTTGATGCTGAGATTGTCGTTTTCTCAACACTCCTGTTGCTGGTATTGGGAAACGTTGTGACCCTGCAAGAAGCCTTTGCCGGTTTCTCCAACCATGGAATGCTGACCATCGCTTTTTTGTTCATCGTGGCCGCCGGACTCCAAAAAACCGGAGTGCTCGACCGGCTGGGAAAGGTTTTTTTGGGTGTCAAGGGGCCGATTTCCCGTAAGCTCCTTCGCATGCTCTTTCCCGTGTCTACCGTATCCGCGTTCTTGAACAACACACCGGTTGTGGCTATGATGATTCCAGCGGTTCGTTCCTGGGCCAGAAAAAACGACTATTCGGTCTCGAAATTCCTCATTCCAATGTCGTACGCAGCCATTCTAGGCGGGATCTGTACATTGATCGGCACCAGCACAAACTTGGTCGTGCATGGGTTGATGCTGGAGAGCGGCCTGAGGGGCATGACTTTTTTTGAAATTTCCAAGGTCGGGGTGCCCGTGGCAGTGATCGGGCTTATTACGATCGTCCTGTTGGGACACCGGTTGCTTCCCGAGCGCAAAGAGCCCATGCTACAGCTTGGGGAACAGACGCGGGAATTTGTCGTGGCCATGAAAGTGAATGGGGCGTTTCAACATATCGCAAGGACCATCGAGGAAGCGGGGCTGAGGCATTTAAAGGGCCTTTTTCTATTTCAGATCGAACGGAAGGGCGAAATCAAAACCCCCGTTGGACACGATGAACGGATCGCCGTGAATGACAGGCTCTTCTTCACCGGATTGCCCGAGACCATCATCGAGCTGCAGAAGATACCGGGATTGTCGCTACTCAGGGACGCAACCATCAACTTGAAGAATTACGATTCCGATGCCTTGGGTAGCTTCGAGGTCGTTGTATCTCCCAATTCGCCTTTGATCGGGAAGAACGTGCGGGAGAGCAATTTTCGTAACCGGTACGATGCGGTTATTCTGGCCATTCACCGGAGCGGCGAACGTATCCGAAAAAAAATCGGTGATGTCGTGTTGCGATCCGGTGATACACTGCTGATTCTATCCAGCCATGATTTCCTTACCCGGTGGTACCATTCCAGGGATTTTTATCTGGTGTCCCGCTCTGCTGAAATTCCGTCCAAACCGAAATGGTATTCAATTTTTTCTGTATGTGTTCTTGCAGCCATGATTCTGTGCATGGCCTTGAACATTCTGCCCATTCTCGTCGTGGTCAGTGTGGCCGCTGTTCTTCTCATTCTATCCAGATGCATCTCCCCCCAGGATGCTGCCAGCAGCGTGGATTGGAAGGTACTTCTGGTCATCGCTTCGGCATTCGGCATAGCCAAAGGGATCACGAATGCCGGTGTGGCGAGTTTCCTGGCACACCGATTGGTCCTCTTTGTAGGATCGGCCGGAGTCCTGGGATTGCTGGCCGTCGTATACTTTTTAACGAGTTTTTATACAGAAATCATCACCAACAATGCCGCGGCTGCCCTGTTGTTTCCCATCGCGTTTTTCACAGCCCAGCAGGCGAGTCTGAACCCAAGGCCTTTTCTGATCGCCGTGGCCATCGCGGCGTCGGCCAGCTTTGCCACACCCATCGGGTATCAGACGAACTTGATGGTGTACGGGCCCGGCGGCTACAGGTTCCGAGATTTTCTGAAGATCGGCGTTCCGATGAATATGTTCATCGGTCTGGTTGCGATTACAGTCATTTACCTGGTTTATTTTACGTAGGAGAAAGGATGTCATTTATTCCCCACGGTGGATGCGGTTTGATTGATCGAACGCTCCCGGAAATGGAAAAAGAGCGTATGCTCTCAGAGACGAACAATCATAAGATTTATCACATCAGCGATGCAGATTTATCGATATTTTACAGAATGGCCGACGGTGCTCTGTCGCCTTTAGAGGGACCGATGAGCTCGGAGGAATTTCACGAAGTTTTGGATAACGAAGTCATCCAACGGAACGGACAGAAATATGCTTGGACGATTCCGATAGCCTTTCCTGTATCCAAGAAAGATGCAGACTCGTTCGAGTCGGGTGAAACCGTGTTGGTGAAAAACGAGAGTGGAGAGGGTATCGGCACTCTGGAGATAACCGATATTTATGCCTTTGACAAGGACAAGTACAATCGATCCGTATACGGCACGGAGAGAACGGATCATCCCGGAGCCCGAATTTTCAACGACGATCCCAGGGAGTATCTTCTGGGCGGCAGGATATGGGCATTTCCCCAGCAGAGAGATCCCCGTTTTGGAAAGTACATGCTGTCTCCACGAGAAACACGAGTCCTTTTCAAGAAGAAGGGATGGGAGAGGATCGTGGCCTTCCAGACACGGAATGCCTTGCATCGGGCCCATGAATACGCACTTTTATATGCAGCCGAGACGTTGACGCGGGAGGGCCACTTCACGGGCGCTGTGCTCAATCCCCTGGTGGGCGCAACCAAATCGGACGACGTACCCGCCGATGTACGGATGCGAACGTACGAGGCGCTGCTGGAATCACGCATGTTCGGTATCGGGGACGAAGACCGCGAATTGTGGCGCTCCAAGGGATACGATTTTGAAGATCACCTCTTACTCGTCGGCCTCGACATGAAGATGTTCTATGCCGGTCCCAAGGAAGCCATCATGCATTCGATATACAGGCAGAATTATGGATTCACCAACATCGTTATCGGTAGAAAGCATGCAGACGCGCCCTTTGATGACGGTAAACCCATCTGGGGAGACTTCGATGCGCACCATAAGTTCGACGCCCTGGACGGGGAACTCTTGATACAACCGGCGAAAGTTGGTTTTGCCGCCTATTTTGAGGAGATACAGAAAGTCGGACTCATCGAAGAATACGAGCCCAAGGGGTACCATGCCGTATTCATCTCAGGGAAGGAAGTCCGCCAGAAATTGCAAAAAGGAGAGCCTGTCGACGATCGCATCATGCGCAAGCCCGTGGCCGACATTTTAACGCAATTCTATGCGGGTCACAAATCCGATAACCAGGATAAACAAAAAAGCTCCAACGTCACGTGGCACGACACGGGAATTACCAAAAAAGACAGGGAGCGAAGCAACAGGCACAAGGGTGTTGTTTTGTGGCTTACAGGACTTCCGTCGTGCGGCAAATCCACCATCGCCACGCAGGTACAGAGAAAACTGTTCGAAAGAGGATTTCAAATCTATATTCTTGACGGCGATAACATTCGCCATGGCTTGAACGGCGATCTCGGGTTCTCGCCAGAGGATCGGGAGGAAAATATCCGAAGAATCGGCGAGGTGGCCCACTTGTTTGCCTACGCCGGCATGATTGCCATCACCTCGTTCATCTCCCCCTATCGAAAAGATCGGAACCGGGCGAGAAAGTTGATGGGGGAGGGCGAATTTATCGAGGTATACGTGAAAACACCTCTCTCGGTGTGTGAAGAGAGAGACCCCAAAGGTCTGTATAAGAAGGCCCGTGAAGGAATCATCAAAGAGTTTACGGGCATCTCTGCACCCTACGAAGAACCGGAAGATCCGGAGATACTCATAGAGACCGACAAGATGTCGGTGGATGAATCCGCCCAGAAGGTGTTGGATTATCTACAAGAAAAGGAAATCATCCCAGCAGCCTGATCGAGATACTCGTGTCGGAAGACATTCTAATAACCGATAAAAAAGTAGAACCGGGCCAGTTGAAAGCGCTTTGCGAACGCTGGTTTGGAGATATGGTAAAAATCGTCGTTGATGTCGAGAAAAACATCATCGGACTTGGAGGAGAGTTGCACGCCGATGCAGAAGCCATGCTGCTTGAGAGAGGCTCTCGTCAAGAGGATGTTTGGGGCGCAAACCTGTATCCATGGCATGATCCGGACAACCGCATCGAGTACACAGCGTTAATAAACATCCGCCCAAGCCAGGATAATCCATCCATGACGATCCTGGATACGGGGGTGA
>CAZTKR010000012.1:0-33305 GCA_964614115.1 uncultured bacterium
TGCCGGGTCCATCGTCCTTCATTTATCATGGGTCACAACACACGAAATCGATTATTCTTTATCTTTAGAGGTATTTTTAAAAAATCCGGATGAAACTGTTCTACATTTTCGCCTAGACTTCTCATCAAGCCTTCGGGCAGGTCAGCTTGATGCACCACCAGGTAAGGAATCACCTCATAAGTGCCCGGTGGGAGTCGCCCGGGCTCCTCGATAATCCCCAGGGGCAATAGTTCTACCGATTGAAAGCCTATTTCGAACTCGACGGTTCGGAATCCCCTGTCCTTCCGGTAAACGGATTGAATGATGGGATTGTCATCGTTCAATTGTTTTAAAAAACCGACCATATACTGGGGATCGCCTTTGAATAGCGGTTTGCTGAAACTGCTTTTTACGAACACCTTGTTATTTGGTGCCTGGACTTTGAATGTAATGTCGATATTATACGAATAACCCCTCTGTATGGAGACGGGATCGATGGTGGCATGGATATCCAGTATTTTGGATAAGCGTATTGTTTGGTAGAGTTCCCCTCGGTCGTTGAATATGTCATTTGAGTACTGCACGTTTCCGTTGAAAATAGGGATTTGCACGGAATCGATTCGGTAGTTGGCAGCGTAGAAGTACAGGTTATAGATACCATCGATACCCCCTTCGGGACGAGCCGACGATGATGGCAAAGAGAGTGAAAAGTCGCCGTTCTCATCGGTTCGTGTGCTCCTGTCAAAGGCACCAAGCCAAACCAGGATGTTGTCGGGGCTTGCGTGATCGCTGAGTTCCACGCGTCCACGGATTGTATTCGTCGATATTTCATCCCTGAAGGAAAAAGGATTTTCCGTACACTGCCAGTAAAAAATGCCCGCGACAAAGAAGAGCAAGACCGGACTTATCTGGCGGAGTAATCTCTTCAAGGTAATGATCTCCTGTTTTTTCATATCGTATACGTATTTTGTTCACGTCCTATTATTTTTCTTTATCTCTGTATGCGAGTCGGTTGTTATTCGATACAGGTAAATTCCATTTGATTGGTTTTTCGGATTCCATTTCACGCTTTCTTTGTTCGTGATATCGAATATATCGATTTGACGGTCCAAGGTGTCGATTATTTCAAGACGTGCTGCTTGATTCTTGGAATGTGAAATCACTTGGCCGCATCTCTATCTATTTTTTAATAACCTGTCTCCGATGTCTTTGCTTCATTCTGTCAAAGAAAGATTCGACGCTGTTTCTGCATCACGAATGAAACTGGGACGCCTTCCGGTCTGGCGTCGTTGTCCTCCAACATCAGGACGTTTATCCCCTGAGGACACCCTCAAAAATTGTTATTCGTGCAGATTCGACGGATGAAGGGAATCGCGGAGACGTATACGGCAGCTATTTCGTCGTACCTCGAAAATCGTTAATAGCAGAGGAAGTATGCGGTACTAGAAACGGATACGTCTGGTATGAATCCGGTCGCTGTCCTCACCCAACGGGCAGGGATGAAAGGGCCAGGCTGATGGTAAACGAAGGTCTGTCCGTGGTGTTTAGACGGTCGAGAATCGACGATCTGACGGCTTAAAGCATTGTCACTCAGTCCATGCTATTCGGCTTTTCCCACACGGGTCTCCCATTGGGCCCAGTCGCCCCCGAAGGGCCTGAGCCCTAAATCAGAAGGACTCGTGGCAGGGGGAACAAGGGCTTCATACACCTGCATGGCATGGGCTTGAGACCGCGTGAACGCCGTGGCCGCTTTGGAAAACGAAGCAATAGCATTGTCCCCGCTGGAAAGCAGGGCATTGTTCAGGGCGTCGCAACCCCTGAAGTACTCGGTATTGGCCAGAGCATACAGGTCTTCCAAGAAGGCATAGCCGGCGTCGTTCATCCTCATCTGCATGAACACGTTGTAGGCCGTGGCGATATCATCCTTGGCGTCACTTTTCGTCTGCTCCACCACAGCCTTGGGTGCCTCTGCCAGGCGAAGCCGGAAAAACGTGTGGGTGCCGTGTACATGCTGATACGTCGACCGCATTTCAGAACCGTCGGAGGCTGTGGATGCATGGATAACCCGACCGGCCGGGCCCGTACAGATGTGGGCGATGCCTTCGTTGCCGTCATGGGGAAGGATCACCGAAATCCACGAATTGGTGGGCCGGCAAATCTTGGCGTCCCAGCCGTCTTCGGGTGCGTAGGGAGGAGGGTTGCCCGGAAAGCGCAGGATCATCTTGATGAACTCCACGTCCACATGGCCGTGGTAGTTGTGGAGCATATCCCAGAGCACCCGATTGCGCGGCGCGGCGTACGCCCCGTATCCGCCGTGTTGCTGTATAAAGTCGCCCTCTTTGGTGACTTTCATCGTCTCATGAAGGTAATTGTTCGTGGAAAACAGGAAGTCTTTTTCACCGAAGTCGCCCGGTTTTCGAACGGCCTGGACCGCGGCGGTCTTCTCCACGACAAAGGCGTTGCCCTTCACGTCCACGAAATGGAAATTTTCTGGGATATTGATCTGCCAGGGCATGACCATGTCCCTGGCCTGTTGGGCACTGCCGGCATACCGGACCAGGTGGGGGAGGGAGCAGGACCAGGCCAGGCCATAGTTGTTGTCGATGTCGCGGGGGGAACCGCCGCCTCCGCTGTTGCCGATCATCAAACCCTTGTTGTTCATTAGGAAGTGGTCGCCGACCTCGCCGGCGCTGGCGCCGCAGATGTAGGCATTCCCATCATCGGGGAACGCCACGATGATCACGCCGTACATGGCCTCCGGGCCGCCGTCCAGCGTGTCCATTCCGATAAGACGGCCGTTTTTCGTCGCCATACCCCAGGCAGAGCAGACGGAGCAGCCCTTCTTGGGGGGCAGGGAATCGTCTTCCGCACCTTGTGGATACATGGATGTCTCGGGCTTGGGCAGTGTGCAGTTCAAAAGCATGATATCGACGTAGGTCACGTCGTAGCCCGCAGCCGCGGCGCCGTCGGCAATCCCTTTCATGATGTCGATGCATTCTGGCGTATATTCCTGTATATAATGCTGATTCGCCTTGAGGGTGCGTATGACCGTCTCGCGGTCGTACTGCTGGAGAGCCGAAGCCCATGCGGCTGCTTTATTTTTCTCGATGTAATGGCCCGCTTGCCGGCCGTACTGAACACCCATTTCGTAATCAGGCCCTTCCAGTATGACGATGGGAAGAATGTCGGGAGGAAGAACATCGTCTTTCCCGATCCCAGGAGATGCCTGAGCCGTGCAGATTATCAGCAAGAAAAAACAGATGGCCACGGTCATGGGATTCCCTCGCTTTTTCATTGGTTCGCTCCTTTGCTAAGATTCGTATTCCAGTTCGGTGTTATTTAAATTTTCCGATTTTTGCCATGGGCTCGCCCACGCTCATGGGAGGGGTAGAGATGACGTACATGACGATGCCCGCATGAGGGGCATTGGCTTTCTGGATGACGTTCCCGAAGAAATCGGTCAGATAGCCCACCATCTCACCCGCCTCGACGTGCTGGCCTCCTTTGACCAGCGGGTAGAACAATCCTTGATGTTCGGACCGGATATACGTTGTTCCAGTGACCCAGATGGGGTCGAACATACGCTCCGGTTCCCCGGGGATCATATTCAGAAATTTCATGGTGTTGATGGTTCCCCGGAAGATGGCGATAATGTCTGCTTCGTCGGTCCTGCCCAGCCGGCCCGATTCGACGGTGAGGGCAGGCTTCCCCTTGAACAGGGCCGAGTGAGCACACCAGGTGGCGCCGGGATCGTCCGCATTTATCCTTTGACGGATGATCATTTTAAACCCGTAGTTGACAGCCAGCTCCCGGGTTCTCGTATCCACGTCTGGCCGGCCTATCTCTGTGCAGTAGAGGTACGTGGTCAGGTCTTCGTTGCTATCGCCGCCATGGTTGTCGATGAGCACGTCGCACGGATCGATGACCTCTTCGGATATCCGATGGGCGATCCTCTGAGTCATGGTGCCGTCTATCCTGCCGGGGAAAGCCCGGTTTTGATTCTTCCCGTCGTAGGGGTTGTAGTACGTCGTCCGTTGAAGGAACGAAGGCGGGTTGACGATATGAACCAGGATCACCGTGCCCGCCAATTCAGAGGGATTCAATTGCCGACTCAGCCTCTGAAGGGCCAGAATGGGCGGGTACTCGTAGCCGTGTACGCCGGCCGTCAGAGCCAGGACCGGTCCTGCCTGCGTCCCGTTGATGACGGTAACTGGGATGGAGACGGCGGGCCCGTCGTCTCCTGCGGGCACGCGTATGAATCCAGACCGCTTCTCGCCCGGACTGGCGGTGACTTCCCCGACACGGATCGTCTTCTGGGAAAAAACAGATCCGACAAAAGAAAGATAAATCAGGAAAGCCAATCGGTAAGAGGTCTTGCCGATGGTCATCATCATTCTCCCGATGGTTTTACGTTATCGTCGTCGTTCTCGCCGATTTTCATCATGACAGTTTCATCCCGGTCATCATAGACGTATATGTAAAAGAGTTTTATTCAAGGATAGCATTGGAGATGATCCTGCTTGTGGACAAGGTGTCATTTTTACGTGATTACCTCGCGACTTTATTGTCCTGCTCTCTAAAGTTGGCGTTGTTCACATGAAGCGCGAGGCATGGTGGTGTAGGATGTACGATGCAGTGAAGGCATGGATCTCAAAAATGTCGTGTCAGATTGTAAACAAACTCCCTCGACAGAGTACTCCCTCGGTTTGCCGTGACAAGGATTGTTTTGAATGATGCGGTATATCAGTCGGCCAATGCGTCCCTGCCGTTGATTTTATGTCAACGCTATGATGTCTTATCCAACGAGCGCGAACACGTGTGATCCCTCATCATCGGAGACGACCCTGCGACGGTATAAAAAGCACCATGTTCTTCATGCGCCGTATGCCAGCGACGATCTAATTGTAGTAGATGCTCTTCTCGGGTGCCTTTTTCGGATCGTGATAGTAATATCCCACATCATTCTCCACAAGATCGTTGTACCGGGGGACGTTGCTCACGCTTATGGCATGTTCCGGGTCTCTCATGGAAAATTGACGCATGATCTCCAGGATGACCGAGCAGTGTTGTCCTACACGTTTTTTCATCGGCCAGCCCGATTCGTCGTACGGAACGAACAACTTTTTCTGCTTGGCGAGGCTCAGGAGAAAGGGATCTTTTCCGTCCAGCAACAGATCGACGGTCTTGGGTCCCGTGGGCTGGTCGAGAAAGGGAATCGGGGCCTCCAGGAGGAAAGGCATGGTCTCTGCGAAATCCCCTATTTCACGGTGGGAGAGTCCGCGGAATCCTTGCGGGGAAGGTTCTACGTGATTCTTGAATCCTTCCATGGCCTGAACGGTCAACGAGACCATCGTGGCAATCCGCATCGATTTGTCGGGAGCTACGATACAGTTGGTGACTGGGAACATGGTTTCGGCGCCATGAACATCGACGGCGATGTCCACGTTCTCGTTCCGCATGATCTCCATGGCCGCATACGTGACCCTTTCCATCAAGGCACCGTTGGGCCGGCCCGGCCATGTCCGGTTGGTGTTCCTGACATCCAGGAAAGAAAGGAGCTGCCGGTCAGGGTAGTGAATATACACGGCGGGATCAGGCCACTGATCCAGGGGTGCTGCGTTCCGGTTTCCCATACGAAATTTTTTACTCCCCCACGAAGTGGGTATCTCGAAAAACAGAGGATATCCATCCCCGGGTTTGGTGTTCCGGCTTCCGCTGTTGTTGAACTGGGGAATGATGATCAGGGTGCCTTTATCGACGACAGCGTTCTCGATGAATACGAGTGCGGACAGGATGGCAGCAGGTTCGTTGGAATGGGTGTTTCCCATCATCAGGAGCTTGCCCCCCTCTTCTTTCCCCTCCATATAGAAGACGTAGGTATCGCCCGCTGTGCCCTTCAGGTTTTCACAATAATCGCTCAGCCTGCCGACTTTCGTCACACCCGGGCCGGCCACGATGGGAAGTTGGTAGTGTCTGTGGCGATAGAACTGAATACCGGAGACTACCATGATCGCCGCCACGATCACCACGAGTATCGATTTTATTATCCAATAGCGAGACATCTTATTCTCCTCGATTTCCTAACGGATGCGCAGTATTCTTAGAACGAACGGGATGAGGACGATCAGGTATAGAAGCATCCTCTGTATGTCATCTCTTTCGCGGATAAAATTCCAGACAAGAAGACCCGCTATGAACACGCTGATGACGTAGTATATAATCATGATGATAGGCATTTTTATCCCTCGAATGCTATGTTACATGCTCCATTGAACGAGAAAACTCAGTTTGGCACTGAACAGGATCATGAGAATACCGACCACGGTAATCACGATCCAGGGTAGCCAGGTCTGCCTGAGGAACGACCAATAGGATCCTTTGTAGTCCGTCATCATGACAGTAAGCCTGCCGATGAGGGCTGTGGGAGGAAGCCCGTCGCCCAGAGGCCAGATGAGGCTCAGCCCGGCAATGGCCACGGTGGCGTGAAGGCCGATGGAATCCAAGAACCAGACCAGGGGAATGCCGATGATGGCAGCCCCTCCGTAGGTCAGCACGCCTTCCGATGCAGGTATGAGAAAGATGAGCAGGAGATATAGCAGGACCAGTGGTGTGCTGATAACCACGTAAGAGATCAGACCGCGAACACCGGTGACGGTCATAACCTGCTGCAGGGACCCCACGACGGCCATGGTGGCCAGGAGAGGCAGGAGAATTTTTACCGTATCTCTCGAAACGGTGAGCACGTTTATTTTTTTCGGACTTACCAGGAAGGCCACGATAGCGGCGATGGTGAATTGCAAGGGAAGCCCCATCATGGGGATGGAGAAAGGCCAAATCCGGGTGACGACCACCAAACCGAAAAAAACCAGAAACGGCAGGAGGACACGCCACCATCGCATGCCCTCAGGCACCTGGGGCATTTCTTTGAGCACGTCTTCCAGGGCCATTTTATTCTCCCGTTTCCATCCGAGAAACAGGATGGTGAACGTACCGATGAATAGGACGGGAATGCCCAGGGGAAGTTCAAAGCCCACGTAGGGGATGGCCGTGCCGGCAGAGATGATCATGGCCCAGATGTTAACCGGAGGTGCTGCGGCACTCAGTCCGGCGATGATGAAGAGAATGGCAGCAACCCGTTTTTTGGAAATGCCCAGATATCCCAAAGCCAGAGCACAGGGAGCTCCGACAGTCAGGATGGACACACTACCCGCACCGGTAAGGGCTCCGGGGATGAGGACAACGACCATGATGAGGAGCAAGGCGACGACGCGGAGGTTATAGAATGCCTTGATGATGCCCTGGACGACGTAATTTACGCCTCCGGACTCCGCGATGATTTTGATGAAAATAGTAGCAGCGACGAACAGCAGCATGACGTCCAGGTAGGTGAACATGCCTTCTACAAGATGTCTTGCCAGGTTACTGATGGGAGGTGTTTTCACGAACGCACCGGCCAGGCCGCCGGCTATGGCCGAAGAAGCCATGCAGAGCTCGACGGACAGTTTTTTCCAGGCACCCAGCGCATAGGCCGCTACCATCACAACGAGGATGATTCCGATTTGAATTGCCATTGTATCTTCTCAGTTTTATTCCATCCGATTTAAGATCAGATATGCGACGCACTCGTCGAGTGCGTCGCACGGTGACATATAGCGTAGATCGGTGTTATGAACGTTTACAGGAACACCTTTTTCATCAATTCCACGATACCCAGGGCATACTTGACTTCGTTTAGCGGAATATTTTTTTCCTTGGCGATCTTGGTGAAACGCCCGTCTTTGTTACTGTCCTCTACAACGATCATATAGTTGGCAAAGGGCGCAATGGCGTCGATCATTCTCTCGTTGTCACTCCCCGGGGCACCCCGCTTGGATTCGCCGCCGGCATGAATGGCAATGATGAATATGTCATTCTCCTGGCAGTAATTGATCAAACTCTTGAGACGCTTGAGTTCGTCCTCCACGGTGAGACCCGATGCTCCCATGCCCTTCAGGCTGGCGCCGATGGCGAAAACAATCGTCTTAAACGCGGTGCCTTTTTTATGCGCTTCCAAGTCGGTCATGATTTCCACGTGAAACCCTTCGCCAGACTCTCTGTCGCCCAGGCCGACGCCGTCTTTCATCATATCGACGGTGGGGATGTCGCAGTAATCGTAACCCACACCCGCTTGTTCCATAATCACGTTGATGGTGTTGATGTCTGCGCTCTGGCCTGCCGATGTCGTGAGGACCGGCAGGTTGGCTTTTGGCGTATCGGCTTGTGTACTTGCCAGAGATATGAGCGCGAAGACCGGAATGAAACACAGGGCCCCTAAGATATAATATCTGGATGTCCGTTTCATTGTCTAATCCTCCTTATGATTTTATGCTGTATCCGTATTTTGGATGTCGATTAATGTCTGTCTTCCGGGGGTGCCGGCTCCAGCTTGTTGTACTTCACCAGCTCCCGGAGCCACCAGTCCGGGTACTCCGGCTGGTTTCGGCTTCTGTCTTTTGCGTCGTAAATCCACAGGTGATTGTACTTGACGAGCAGGTCATCGCCCAATTTCCACCAGGTATTGACCACGAGATCGGCGTTGTCGTTGCAGTATTCGGTCAGGTAGGCGCTGGCTTTTTCGGGCGATTCTTTATAGAGTTCCATGGCTTTGGCGTCGATATCGTCGGTACGTTCGATGGCTCCCAGTTCCCATTTCTTCTGGGCTTGACGGACATCCTGAATGGCATACGAGTACATCACGTACGAGTGGAAATCGACGTAGTCGAAGGCCCAGCGGGCTACGCTGCGGTCGAACTCCCAGTGGTCGCCGTGCTCGAAAGATTTCGGAATGCGCGTAACGCCTTGATAGAAGGGCATGAAACAGTTGGTGTTCTGAGAGCCGAAGCTGATCCACACGAGGCCGCCGATGGGATTGGGCAGCCAGTCTCTGACCTGGATGACCGTCGTGTATTCCGATCGGTTCATGCCGATACTGCGCGGCGTGTTGTATCGCACACTATCCACCGTGAATCCATAGGGCAGGAGGTTGGGATTCTGAAACGGTCCGCCCTGGAGCCCCCGGGCCGTATAATAAGGTGTGCCCTCAAAATTATCCCTCAGCATATTGATGACTTCGGCTACGGAGTATTTTTTGTCCGGCTTCACGGAGAAGGGGAAATCCATGTTGGGGGTTTCAGGACTGAATTTCTTGGAGGGTGCCACTAGGTCAAAAAAGCGCCACATGCGTCCACGAGAACCACCCGAGCTGGCTACGCTGTACTCGCCGGGTGAGTATGCATGCTTCCAGCTGAAGGGCTTGCCGCTGTCAGGGTCGTACAAACCCATTTCCACGGCACAGGAAATAACGTTCTCTGAGGCCATGAAGTTGTCTTTGTCGTCGAGATCGATTTCCCCGATGCGAGATTCGTTGGGGCAGACGCTCACGTGATCGTCGGGTACACGCTGGGCGCACCACACGGCCCCCGGTTTTCCTGTCTCTGGAGTCCATAGCGGACCCACGGGCATGATTTCGAATATCCAAACCTCGTCGCGATCGGAGACGGCCAGCATTTCACCCGTATCGGTGTTGCCGTACCCGTGCTGAGTTGCCAGATCGCCCATGATCTGGATGGCATTCCGGGCCGTTGTGGCCCGTTCCATGGCGATGTGGGTGAGCATGGTGATGTCGAACTTGGGAGTCGGCGTGTTGTTTCGCATCTGTCTTTGGCATCCGATGGTGGATTCGCCGATGGCCACCTGGTTGTCGTTGATGTAGCCGAACATACCGTGGAGATACCCGTACGTGTGCGGCACTTGATCGATCTCCAACCCGTTGAATCTGCTCTCGATGGTATCCCAATGGTATCCCTTTGCCGGCGGCGTCGTGATGAACTGCGCGATCCAGTAGATTTTTCGCTTGGATCCTGGTTCGTGATCTACCGGGGGTTTATAGCGCCAGGTCCAGTCACAAACACCACAGTCGCAGGTGTGAGTGGTGATGATCGATCCGTCGGCAGAGGCTTTCTTCCCGACGATGACCACAGTACAACCGTCCAGTGCGTATTGCTCCTGATCGGACATACACGGACCGCTCCCTTGAGCAAAAACAGCGTGATACTGGGCCGATCCGATGAGCAGCAGAACAACCACTATGAATAGGAAGCGTTTTGTTTTCATGAGTTCCTCCTCGTTTTCGTCGATGTCTTATATTTGTAAATTCATAGGATTCTGTCCGCAAAGAATCGATACATACTACGAAAATGGAGTTAAAATATCAAGGAAAAAAATGGATGTTATTTTTGAATAATGTATTTGATGGAGGATATGAAGGGAGCGATGGGACTGGGCGGAACAAGTCTTAAATCCGAAAAGAACAACGCCCGATATTCTAATGCGGACTAGTCTGTCTGTGCATCCGTTACCGGATAAATATAACCGGGGATTGTCGGTTGAGTCGTGTTGGTTATCCGATTAAGACACGGAGATTCCTCGTAAAAACAGGAAAATGATCGTTCGAACTCGCGGGATAGAATCCTCTGAGTTTTTTGGATAATGATTCCAGCGTTTTTTCATCCGGTGTTCCGTTTAAAACCTTCCGGGTTTCTTCTTCAGTGACGTCTTCGAGCCTGCCCGCCAGTTTATAAGCGTCGTGATTCGCCGGGCAATGCAATTGACACATCATGCAGCCCATCAAGGCATTATGTGCTTTCCGATGAATCCACTTTGGGAAATCCCCTTCGACCTCATTATACAGAGGAATGCATCTACCTACGTCGATCACAAAATTCCGCATAGAAATAGCCTCGGTCGGACATTGTTTCACGCATAGTCTGCAGGGTTTGCAGTTATCCAGCATTCTCACACCATGCCAGTGATCTTCCTCAAATTTATAATCCGTATAAAAGGCATACAGTGTGATATAACTACCCATTCCTTCCACAAAACAGAGATTGTTCCTGCCGTAGCTGCCGAGACCGCTCCGTACGGCCAGTCGTTTTAAAAGAATTTTTTTTGCCCTTACGACTTTATATCCGGGCTCTTTGATAATTTTTTTATGGATCGTATTTTGTATGTTTTCAAGGGATATGCCATCATCGTAATACTGGGGAGGTATCATGATTTCATGCTTTTTCCTGTTCCAATGAAAATTCACGAACATGAGTCGAGTAGATATTGCCATGACGATGATGGATTTAGCGTTGGGGAAATCTTCGGGAAGGCGATGGTCTTTATTATCAATATAACTCCGGTAGACTTCGTTGTCGCTGAGCTTGCCTTCGCGTTTCAGTTTCTCGATATCTTCCTGCAGCTCTCTCAAGTGATCGACAGATAGGGTTTTATACTTATAATGAAAATCCGAGGACTCTTTTTTATTTGTCGTTTGTCTATACAAAGCAAATAAATCATCATATTTAAAGGGAAGCAGAGAAACCGTGATCATCCATGTTTTCATGAAGTCTCTGCGGGATTGTGTTGTGATATGCATCGATGATTCCATGATTATCCTCCGCAGTTTTAGAGTTATTCGCCCGACGACAAATATAACAAAGAAAAAGGGGCCATTCGACCTGATGTATCATTTGGAACGTTTGGCTGTTCAGAAATGATAGAGAATGGCTTAATCGGAAGGGTGGATTGGATGCTACATTAGTATCATGAAGAGGATTTTTTTAGCTCTTTCGGTGTGACGCCCGTGTGTTTTTTAAAAGCACGGTTAAATGCCGATTTCGAATTAAAACCAACCTGATAGGCGATTTCGAGAATACGTTTGTTCCCGTTGGATGAATCCAGTAACAGTTCTTTGCTTTCCTCGATGCGATAGCCATTGATAAAATCACAGAAATTTGTATTGAAGGATTCGTTGACTATTTGAGAGAGATATCCCTTGGGGATGGATAGCTTTTTTGCTAAAGCCGGCAGTGTCAACGAAGGCTCGAGGTAGGGCTTACTGGTTTCCATTAATCGTGTGAGTTGATCACGGTATTTGTCGATGTCGGCCTTGCTCAATTCCGATGTTCTGTATTTTATAAAATTGTGTAAGATGTTCGGGTTTTTTAATGCAACATAAGCAATTGCATTAAAAAACATAAACATCACAAGGAAATACAGACTTTCTGCATACGGGCAAAAACCCCATCGCTGGTATACATCGAGCAAGACAAAAGACTGAAGCTTGATGTTCCAGATGAGAATAAATCCGCAGATAATTATCCTGAGCCAGATCGCGGCGTGGTCAGCCTCGTGCGCAAAAAGATTTTTAAGGGGAATATGATACCGCCTCAGTAAAAGAAGGGGGAGGACGACATAAACGGATTCCTGGATCAGGATACCGGCACCGTAGAGTAATTTAAGAGATGACTGCCAGGGATTATAGTGAGGAATAGACAGCAGTCTAATCGTAAAATAAATGGTGGCCGCGATGAAGGGAATACCGTGAATTGCGTTTCTCTTTTTTAAACGGAAATCGCGATCGAGTAGAGATTTGATGTAAAAATAAAGCAATGGTCCGATGAGAAAGCCCAGCTGGCCCATGATAAATATGTATTTATGATAATGGATAAAATAACCACCAATCCCAATGCTGTGAGTGAAGGAATACCCGATGAGTAGTGCAAAGGTCATGAGTAAAGCGGCGAGAATGCGGTTTGAGGCAGTATTGCCCCTTCTGGTGTTGAACAATATCATGGCCAGAAACGATGATTGGAATATTGCGATGATACCGATAATATGAAAAAATCGCAGTTCCATAAAGACGTTCTGTCCTGTTAATGATTCAATGTCTTGACGATATTTTGACGTATCTTCTGTATAAAGAAGGTCTTCGAATTGTTCGTGCTGACAAGGTATGTGATGTCAGACGTACACACGCATCATCCTGATAAGGTGCCGCATTAAATCTATATTTATATTACCCTGATTTTAGCGTTTGGTTTCGTAATTCGGTTGTCTTGAAGAAGGTTTTTTTGACCGGTGTTAATCTTTGAGGTAAAGCGAGATTAGATCTGTATGGACAGATCGCCGAGCGTCGGAAGAAACGCTTGGAGAGTGTCGTCTGCTTTTTTTAGAATGGATCAATCGTTGGGGAATCGGCGCTTCATTTCTTCTTCGACGTCGGCCAGGGAGTAGTAGCTGAGCACCGATCTTGGTCTTTTCTGCACATGGGGCCAATCCTTGAGACGGCTCCAGAATCCTCCCGAGGTCAGTCCTAAATTTCTGGCTTCTTCACCGTATGCCTTGTACCCGTTGATTTCCCGGCCGTCGCCAATCACAACCTTTTGGCGTGAGGACCATTCCGCTTCATCGTCCACGAGCCAAAAGCAGTCGAGGGCTTCTCCCCACTGGTGCCAGCTCAGACCCGGAATCGCGTTGGTCACATGGCGGCCGTGTTGGGGACCAACGGAAAGGATAACATCCGCCAGAAAATCGGCACCTGATTGTTTCAGTTCATTAACACGCCGCTCAATCTCAGAAAACGGACGAGACTGGCGGTAAAGCCTGGCCTGTTTATACGGATCGCGTATCGTACAGTAAGGCCGCATTTCAATGCCCAATGTCCTGCAGGCCACCAGCAGATTTAAAGCGTTTCTTCGAAAGTCAGACTCCAGTAGATTGATATTTCGGCTCATTCTTTCACTCCTGCCTTCGTGCTAGCCATCATCTTTAACCACGGCTGAAATCATTTCAGTAGTATAGAATGCTTTTTCCCAATTTCACATTATGCAAGCCTGATCTCTCACATCCTATTCATGTATACCCCGTGCAGAAGGGGTGGAATCCTGCGGATTGGATGCCATCGGCCGTCTGTATGCAATCCGAGAAACAGCATCATCTCATTTCATGCGAAAAAAGGAACGTCATTGATCTCTCCCGATATCAACGATAGACGTTTTAAGATGTCATGGTCTCTTTCATTGGAAATTTAGGAATTTGAAGCAAATCAAGTCAATCAATAATACAGATATTTCGGATGAATTGCAAGAAAAAAATATGGATGGAATTCTGGACAGGAAAAGCAGTGGATAAAAATAAGAGTGGCGAGGCATGTTTTGCCCCGCCACTCTAGGAGAGAAATCACGCGAACGGCGTCATTCGCTGATTTCACCGATGGCTTCTGCCGCTTGTCTGCGGACATCTTTATTTTCATCTTTCATGGCGTCCATCAGAGCCTTCATGGCTCGCCTGTCGCCGATCTCGCCCAATGCCTCAGCCGCCTCCTGGCGCACCCGCCAGTCTACATCCTTGAGTGCGAGCATCAAGGCATCGACAGCCCGGAGGTCTTGAATTTCACCCAGGGCCTCTGCTGTTTCCATGCGAATCTGCCAGTCGTTGTTTTTGAGTGCATCGATGAGAGTCGGGACGGCCTGACGGCTTTCCATCTCGCCCAGTGCTTCGATGGCTTCGAGGCGAACCAGACGATTGGCATCGTTCAAAACTCCGATGAGTGGATCGGCGGCTCGGGAATCCTCGATCTCCCCCAGCGCATCGGCAGCCTCTCTACGTATCAGCCAGGACTCGTCCTTCAAAGCGCGACACAAGGGCTCTATGGATTTTGGGTCTTCGAGTTCGCCCAGGGCTTCCACGACCGCCAGCCGGACTTGGATCATCTCGTCCCTCATGGCGTTGACGAGGGCTCCAACGGCTTTTGTGTCCTCGATTTCACCCAAAGCCTCGGCAGCAGCCAGCCGTACGTGCCAGTTCTGATCCTTCAGCGCAGCACCCAGGCAGGGAACAGCCCGTCCGTCTTCGATATCCCCCAGTGCCTCGGCGGCCTCCATACGAATCTGCCAGAAGTCGTCTTTCAGGGCGTCGCAGAGTGCATCCACGGCTTCCCGGTCCTCGATTTCTCCCAGCGCCTCGACGGCTTCCCGACGAACCCAGGGAATCTCATCCTTCAAGGCCCCTGTCAGCGGACGAACGGATTGGGGGTCTTCGATCTCACCCAGGGCCTCGGCACCGGCCTGTCGTACCCGCCAATTCTCATCTTTTAATGCGGTGCTCAACGATGGGATGGCGCGAGCATCCTCGATTTCGCCCAAGGCTTCGGCAGCGGTCATACGCACGCGCCAGTGATCATCCCGCAGTGCATGCCCCAGGGATTCCACGGCCGCTCCATCTTCGATGTCTCCCAGGGCTTCGGCCACAGCGATTCGCACCCGCCAGTTTTCATCCCTCAGACCAGAGATCAAAGCAGACGTAGCTTGTGAGTGCTCGATCTCACCCAGGGCCTCGGCCCCGGCGATACGGACTTCCCAGTGGGCGTCTTTGAGTAAGTCGGTCAGCGGTTTTATAGCGCGGTTGTCTTCCAGTTCGGCCAGTCCCTCGGCCGCGGCTTCCCGAACCCGCCAGTTGCTGTCTTTCAGCGCACGGATCAGATCGTCCATGACCCGGGGGTCTTCGAATTCTCCCATCGCTTCGGCCGCGGCTTCTCGAACCTGCCAATGGGCGTCACGCAATGCAGCCCGGAGTTCGTCCACGGTATTCGGGTCCTGGAAGTCTTCCAGTACGTCTATAGCCTCCCGGCGCACCTGCCAGGCGTCATCCTTCAAGGCGGCCAGCAGGGGACGCAGTGCTCTGGGATCTTCGAACTCGCCCAGGGCGTCGACCGCTTGTTCGCGGACTTCCCAGGAAGGATTTTTCAGAGCATCCATCAACGGAGGAACGGCCCTGGGACTTTCGATGTCGCCCAGGATACGGGCGGCTTCCCGCTGGGTTTTCGCATCACCCTGTTTGAGTGCTGCGATGACAGGATCCACGGCAGACTCGCCCAAATTTATAAGCGTTCTGGCCGCTTGGCGGGCAGGGGACGTCTTCAGGATAACTTCATATTCCGACGAGCCCCAATGGATATGCTCCTCGATGGGATCGATGAGGACATCGTCGGACAGCATGGCCACGAGGAAGGGAATGGCCGATTCGGCTTTCAGTCCCATCTCGTCCAGATGCCGGGCCGCCTTGGCCCGTGCGACGGGGTCCTGATCGTACAGGGTTTCTATGGCCCCTCGAACATCCGAAGAAACATTCGAGGGAATTCGCGCTCGCGGTATGCTGGGCTGGGCAAAGATGGTAGAACCGCTCAGCACGATCATGCTCACTATCATCAAACACAGGATTGACTTTATCTTCATAGGGATCACCTCATCCATAAAAACGTTCTACTCGTTGTTCCACTCTATTTCACCCAGGGCCCTGGCGGCTGCCTGGCGGACGTCCTCGTTTTCATCCTTTAATCGAGAGGAAAGGGGCTCCATGGCCCTGGAATCGCCGATCTCTCCCAGAGCCCGGGCGGCCATCTTCCGGATTTCCCAGTCCTCATCGGTCAGCATCTGTATCAAGGGCTCTACAGCCCCACGATCTCCGATCTCGCCGATAGCCCAGATGGCCTTTTTGCGGACTTCGCGGTTTTCGTCCTTCAAGGCGTCGTATAATGCCGGAGCGGCGGAGGGGTCTTCGATTTCACCCAGGGCGTCTACGACGTGCATTCGAATTTCCCAGAAGTCGTCACTCAGGAGCGGGACGAGTGCCTGCACGGAACGGGGGTCTTCGGTGTCCCCCAGCGATTCGATGGCGGCTTTGCGTACTTCCACGTTCTTATCGTGAATAGCGGTACGCAACGGGTCCAGCACAGCAGAATCCTCGATATCGCCCAGTTCTTCGGCGGCCATTTGGCGTATCTCCCAATGGGGATCCTTCAAGGCCAGGCTGAGGGGCTCGATGACGTTTCTGTCTTCGATGTCTCCCAGGGCATCCACCGCTTCTTTACGGACTTCCCAGTTTGAATCGTTCAGAGCCTGGCTCAGCGGCGTTATCGCTGCCGGTTCTTCCAAGGATCCCAGGGCGTCGGCTGCTTCTTTTCGTACCTCCCAATCGTCGTCCTTCAAAGCACGGGCCAGGGGTTCGAAGGCGCGACGGTCCTCGATGTCTCCCAGGGCTTCCACGACGGACAGGCGAACCTGGCGGTTCTCCGATTGCAGGGCCTTACCCAAAGCGTCCACGGCCCGGGCGTCTTCGATATCTCCCAGTGCTTCAGCGGCCGCTTGCTGTACCTGCCAATCCGGGTCTCCCAGGGCCGTTATGAGGGCATCTACGGAAGCTCTGTCCTCAATGTCACCCAGGGCCTCAGCCACGGCGACGCGCATCTTCCAGTTTTCATCCTTCAGGGCAGAGATCAATGCCTGAACGGCCGACGGATTTTCCATTTTACCCAGGGTTTCGGCTGCCTGGATACGGACTTCCAGGGAAGGATCCTGGAGGATTTGCGTCAAGGACCGGATGATCTGGGCGTCGCTGTTTTGGGTCGTTCGGGTCTGCTGCGATGGCGGATTCCCGGTGTTGTCCGGCGTATCGCCTTCTCGTCTGGGATGGACCGGTTGTGTTTGTGCCGTCTTCGCAGGAGTCGATTTTTTCGTTTCCAGCCCGTCCGAGCTTGCCATGTCGGTTGTGTCCGCGAAATTTTCGACGGATGCGTCTTTTGTAAACGGTGACTTAACCGACACGGGGTGCATGGCAGACAAGGGCAGGATGACGGAAAGAGCAACGACTCCTGTCAGGAGTATGGCAAGACGGGTCAGGGCGCGTCGGCTCAGTTGAGGGTCCAGGATGGCCAGGAGGCGTCCTTCCAGCTGAGAGCGCCGGGCCATTGCGACGGTGGCCAGGGATGCAAACTGGAGCGCCTTCATGGATTGGGCGATGTCCAGGAGCAAGCCGGCATACTCCGAGGCCTTCGATCCTTCTTTCAGTACCGCGTCGTCACACGCATGTTCCCGTTCCTTCAAGAATTCACGATGCGCCATCCAGACCAGAGGATTGAACCAGTAGAGCGTCTTTGACAGCTGGGCCAGCAGTTGGGTCAGGCAGTCCCATCGCTTCACATGGGCCAGTTCATGTACCAGTACGAACCGCTGATGCTCTTTGCTCCATGCATCGGCCTCACCGGGCAGCAAGATGGTCGGCTGGAAAAAGCCCCATGTCATGGGCATGCCCGCCTTCATGCTTTTGAGGAACCTGACCCGGCGTTTGATGCCGTGTTTTCTCCTGAGTTCGTCGGCCAGTTGAAGCAGACTCGAATCCGTGATCTTCTCTGCACGCAGGGCAATCCATACGACGAGTGTTTTTCCCACGAGCTGGCGGAGAAAGACGATGACCATCCCTAAACTCCAGACGGATACGATGATGAGGATTCCGTGAGTGGCCACCATCGTGCCGATGGACTGGAGGATGCGCTCTTTCAGAGGAGGGGATGGTGTTGCGTTCAGTCCTGCCGCTCCCCTCGTGCCTTTGTCATCGGAATTCACCGTTCCTTCGGATTTCACTTCACCGATCGCCCTATCAGAAGATACGGACGATAGCCCCTCCTGTGTTGTGCCGGACGGTTCGGGTAATTGTATGCCGGAATCAAGTGTTATGTTCGATGAAAAGGACACAGGAACCGTCACGGGCCAGGCGGGAAGGAGCAGGCTGAAGATGGGCAGCAGGAGGACGCCGGCAACGGCCATGCTCCAGATGGCATGACGAGTGGCCGAAGACAGGCGTCGGAACAGTTTCATGAATGCGTAGGTAAACAGGAGAATACAGGAACTCTTCCAGGTCATACCGATGAGAAATGCCAGTATCTTCGTCGAAGGGATGGATGTTGTCAAGGTCGTGAATAACGCTTCCATTTTATAACCCCTCTTGTTTGGTTTGTTCGATGAGTTTTTTCAGACGGTCCAAATCGTTATCGTTTAAATCCGATTTCGACACATCGAGTAATGTGGCTACGGCCTCTTCGGCCGAGCCGTCGAAAAAGGTTTGAATCAGGTGTCGCAATGCAGAGCGCTTGGCTTTCTCCCGGCTCAACTTGGGGGAGTAGACGTAGCGAGGGCCGTCCTGACGGTGTTTCAGATGCCCCTTGAGTTCCAGAACCTTGAGCAGGGCGCGGACGGCGGAATAGCTGGGAGGCTCGGGCAGGTTTTCCATGACCTCGGCTGCTGTGGCGCTTCCGCTTTGATATATGATGTCCATAATCTGTCTTTCGCGCCGACTCAATCCGTTTTGGGATTTTTGTGACATACGTTTCTCCTCTTTGATATTTTAATCTACGTAAGACAATAAAAAATGTTACCATAAAAATGCTATTTTTTTAGCATGATGCTATAAATATAGCATATTTTAATCCGGATGTCAAGGAAAAAATGCTAAAATTTTAGCATGTTAGATCGGCCGATAGATCACGGTTGTGTTGCAAGTCTATGAAATACGGAATTATAGGGAGGGATGAAAAAATGTATCAATATAACATAATGAATGAGAATGTCCCCTTTTTTTGCTTTTTACGTACGATATCGAAATCGTCGTTCGACCGTACATCACAGGGCATCCGAACGTCCTGAAAATAATCCAACGAGTACAGGAATTACTCTTGCCGGCTCATGAGAACAGCCCCAACTGGTCGTCCCGGGCTTTTGGCCTGCGTCTGTATTCGCTTCTGGATCGTTCGATGAGCTCTTCTTCGATGCGGTCGAGGAATGGACTCTTGTTGAGCTTGTGTTCTCTGCCCATGAGGAACCGCTTCTCTGCATGGCTGAGGGTGAGGAATTTCTTGGCGCGGGTCATGCCCACATACAGCAGTCGCCTTTCTTCCTCTACATCGGACGTCCGGTCGTAGAGGGAGTAGGGGAGCAGCCCGTCTTCGCATCCCACGATGAAGACGCATTCAAACTCCAGCCCTTTGGCCGCATGAAGGGTCATGAGCGTGACTTCTTCGGTGTTGGACGCATACGTATCGGCTCCGGTTCCCAAATCTGCGACATTCAAGAAGGCTTCTATATCAGACCCGTAATCCTCCGTCATCGTCATCAGCTTTCGGAATAGGGTAGCGTCCTTTGATGCATCCTCGCTGAAATGACGGTCGACTATCTGGGATACGATGTCTTTCACAGGAACCGGATTTTGTGTGAAGGAGAATAAGGTTTCCATATCCGGCGGATGAATTCTCCCGGCTCCGATCAACCGGGTTTTAAGAAAATCGGTTTCTGGACGGATGGCGAGTTTCAGCACATCGATGACCTGATCGATGGGATGCTGCTGGAAGAAGGGCGTGTCGCCGATGGTCTGGTACGGGATGCTGTGATCGGTGAAGGCCTTCTGCAGGGGTTTTATCTGATGGTGGATTCTATAGAGAACGGCAAAGTCGGAGAGGCTGCTGATCTCGGGCATCTCTTCGCCCGGCGTGATGTCGCTGTCGATGGAAAAGAACCGGAGGCCACCCACCATGCGCTCTATGGTTCTGGCCACGAATTCCGCCTCACTCCTGTCGGAGCGCTGGTGGGAGATGTTGATTTTCACGCCTTGTTGTAGGCCGCGAAGAAAGGATTCTGACGGTTCATGCGTCGAGTGTGGCTTACCCACAGGAACGGATGGAGGCTCCAGGATGATATTCTGCGAGGCCTTCAGGATGCTGTCGGTACAGCGGAAGCTGGTGGTCAGACGGTAGACAGCCGCGTTCGGATAATCGTCCTGGAACTGACGGATGTACCGGACGTCCGCCCCACGGAATCCGTAGATCGCCTGATTCGGGTCTCCGATGGCGCACAGGTTGGCGCACTGATCCGGCATCAGGAGACGGATCATCCGGTATTGGGCCAGGTTGATGTCCTGGTACTCGTCGATGAGTATCCATGGGTACTGCGCGCGATACTTTGAAAGCACGTCTGTATACTCGTTAAAAATACGTACAGGATGATAGATGAGGTCGTCGAGGTCGACCAGGTTCTGATCCCGCAGGACTTGCTCGTAACGACTGAACGTATCGGCCGTCACCTCGTCGATGTTCTCGTCCTTATAGCTTACATTCTGTTTGATTTCTGTGATGGCATCGCACATCCGGCGCAGGTGTTTCTGGTCACAGCCCAACTCCCGGGTGAGTATGCCCTCCTTGTCCTTCCTGTCGATGATGAGGAAGGGCGCATCCCGACCCGTCTTATGGCTGTGCGCCTTGAGGATGGCGTAACCCAAGGCATGGAACGTCGAGACCGTCGGCTTGGAGGCTGTGTCCGTACTCAAAAGTTGTTTTAGTCGTTCCTTCATCTCCTGGGCGGCCTTGTTGGTGAACGTGACGGCCAGGATGTTTTTGGGATGGACGCCCCGCTCCTGAATCAAATGCGCAATGCGGACCGTGAGGACGCGTGTCTTGCCTGTGCCAGGCCCGGCGATGATCAGGGCGGGCCCTTCGAAATGCTCCACGGCCTTTCGCTGCTCCGAGTTGAGGTCTTCCGGTATCTCGGATTTTTTCCTTCCCGATGGCTTCCCCTTTTTTATTTGCTCATCCGGGGATTCAGCTTGGACTGCTTTCAGATGGCGGTATTCGTCCAGGTCGAAGGCGATCATCCGTCTTGATTTATACTGGGGTTCTGCCTCTTTCACAGCGTCTGCGAACAGCGTGTTCTGAGAGGCGAGATGTTTGTGTTCGTCCTCTCGAAACACTCGGACGATCCCGAATTCGCCGTCGTACCCCTCCTGGATGAACACATCGCCCTGCCGCATGCGCCGGACGGCTTCGGCCAGGAGCGCGTTGCCGGATCGTTGAATTTCATCCTCTGGCAGATGGACGAGGACGTTGAATTCCGATCCCATTTTTTGGATCAAGCCGTGATAATCGTGGTTAACCTGCTTTGTGTTGGGGCCCTTTCCCAGGATTTCCGACAGGATTTCTTTCAACGGGATGACGGAGTAGAACGGTGACCGGTTCGGTCTTTCGTTCAGTTCCTGCCGGTCGGAGAGCTGGACAATGCGGTTCATCACGCCCACCGTGACTTTTTTCCCGCAGACCGGGCAGAGGGTTCGATGTTGCAACGTCTCCACCGGGTTCCAGCAGATGCCGCATTTCCGGTGGCCATCGTAGTGGTATTTGCCCTCCTGGGGAAAGAATTCCACCGTGCCCAAAAAATGGTCGGGATCGCCGCTCTTCAGGGACTGGATGATGGCATCATACGTCAGTTCGGTATCGAACAGGTTGGCCTCCCTCCCGAGTTTTTCGGGTGAGTGGGCGTCGGAGTTGGAGATCAGCGTGTACTTGTCCAGGAAACGGCACATCCAGTTCATGGGGGGATCGCTGGAAAGGCCGGTCTCAACGGCGAAAATATGATCGGATAGATCGTCGTAGCATTGATCGATGGTGTCGAATCCCGATTTGCTGCCAAGGGCCGAAAACCAGGGCGTCCAGATGTGGGCAGGGACGAAGAAGATTCGATCCGAGGCATTCAAAGCCATTTCCAGCAGGTCGCGGGAATCCAGCCCCAGGATGGGACGGCCGTCGGACGTGATGTTGCCGATTCGGGAGAGCGCATCCTGTATCGTCTCCGCCGTTTCAAAGTCGGGTGCGAAGATGACGTTGTGGACTTTGCGAACCCGATCCCCCTTTTTGTAGATATTGCTGATCTCAGCCGTCAGTATAAACCGGACATCGTTTTCCATCAGGATAGGGATGTGGGTGGTCTCGTCCAGGACGTATTCATCCTTCAGTCGGAAAAGCCCCGGTTCTGCGGGCAGTAGCTTTTCTTTCAACTCTTTGAGCCATCCCGGATGGGTGAAGTCTCCGGTACCCACGACCGTAATCCCTTTCATCCGGGCCCAGTAGTCCAGGTGCTCGGGGATGAGTTTTTTACTCGTGGCGATGGAGTAGTGGGAATGAATATGAAAGTCGGCGATGAATTTCATGGTCTATCGATGCTTCCTCGAAAAAATGCCATGCGTGGGATGATTCCTTCTGCTTCCAATAATAGTAGGCCGAAAGGGTGGCCATCCGCCGGATTCATCAAGCCCGCAACCCTACCGGTCTTTGGATCGATGGTTTTATCGGAACAGGATTTATTATTTTATCTCATGGCCGCTCTGAAGATGTCGGCAATTGTTTTTTCAGTCACGCTTGCAGGGGTGATTTTCACATCTCCTTTCACGATGACTTTTGCCACAAACGTGTCGATTTCGCTTTCCTGAATCCCGTAGGATGATAGGTTTGTGGACACGCCCAGGCCGTGGACAAACGTTTCTACGCTGCCGACCTGTTCGAACATGCCGTCGATAACGGTCACCTTCGATTTTACCGTTGACTTCTCCCGCATGAATCGCATGAACTCGGGAAGGAGGATGGCGTTGGCCAAGCCGTGGGCGATGCCGTGGAAAACGGTCAGGGGATAGCCCATGATATGGAGCAGGATCGTCCCGCCATGGGTGATGGCAATACCGGCCAGCATGGAGGCATAGGCCATACGGCTCATGGCCTGATGATCCTTGTGCGTTGCGCCTGGCAGGTGAGCCAGTGCGACTCGGATGGATTCCAGGGCGAACACGTCGCTCAAGGGCGATGCCTCTGTGGAAAGATAGGCTTCGACAGCATGGGTCAGGGCGTCCAAGCCGGTGTTGACGATGACTCCCTGGGGCATGGTGAAGGTCAATTCCGGGTCGACAATCGAGAGTCGGGGAAATATCGCCGGATGGGCGTACCCGCCCTTGGTTCCGGCCTCAGGATCGGTGAAGACCGCGTAGGGCGTCACTTCACTGCCCGTGCCTGAAGTCGTGGGAATGCAGACCACGGGAAGCGGATCGGATGCCAGCGGTTCGCCTTTCATGTAATCCCGCATGTCTCCGTCGTTGGTTGCCAGTACGGCGATCCCCTTGGCCGCATCCATGGGCGATCCGCCGCCCAGACCGACGACCAATTGCACGTCGTGCTCTCTGGCCAGCGCCGTTCCTTTCTCCAGGGTAGCAAACGATGGATTCTCCTCGACTCCTTCAAACCATGTGAGTTCCCTGTCGGCCAGGGGTTTCTTTACGGCGTCCATGATCTCTGTGACTGCGGTAAGGTTCTTGTCCGTCACGATCATGATGCGCTGATTATCGGGATGAATTTGGTCCTTCAGGTCGCGAATCCGGCCGTTCCCGAAGCATACATGGGTGGGCAGATGAAAGTCAAACGGATTCATAGAGTTGTTCCTTTCAGTCGTCCATCGGCATGTGATATTGAAAAGGTATCAACTTGTTGTCATGGATCGGATGGCAACGCGTGATGCGTTAGTTTAAAAAATAAACGTCAGGATAGCAAGGGGAAAATACGATCCGAATGTGTCAGCGAGAGTTAATGAGGTGGGATGAGCCGGATTCGTCAAAGCCGGACGTGTCGCAGACGTCTGGAATGTCAGGCACTTCTCGATTATTCGAATCCATGCATCAGCGAATCAGGGATGTGAGCAGAGAGCAGAATCGCTCCACTTCTTCCTCGCTGTTGTAGTAGTGGACCGACGCCCGCATCAGGCTTTGCAGTCCGCGGGCTTCCATGTCCAGGCGGGTTGATTCCACATTTGTGACGGAGACATTGATATGCCTTTCGAGGAGTGCGCGCCGGACGTAGTACGGGTCGTTGTCTTTCACAGAGAATGAGACGATACCGCATTTGTCCAGACCCAGGTCGTGTACGGCGACCTCGGGAATGCTCTCTAGATGGGAACGCAACAGGTCAGCCAATTCCGCGATCCGTTCCCAGGTCTTATCCACTCCCCATTCCATGGCGTAATCGATGGCCACGCCCAGGCCGATCTTTCCGGCCAGGTTGCTTTCCCAATTCTCGAACCGTCGAGCATCGGCCCGGACTTCGTACCGGTCGTGGGCTGTCCATGTGGCCGCATGCAGATCGAGAAAGGGGGGGTCGAACTGCTGGATAAGATCGTGCCGGACGTACAAAAAGCCGATTCCCCGGGGGCCTCTCAGGTACTTGCGTCCCGTGGCCGAAAGCATGTCACACCCGATGGTGCCTACATCCACGGGCATCTGACCGACGGATTGGCAGGCATCCAGCAGATACAGGACATCGGCCTGTCGGGCGATGTCTCCAATTTCCGAGGCTGGGTTCACCAAGCCGCCGTTGGTGGGCACGTGGGTCATGGCGATGAGCTTCACCCGTTCGTCCATCATTCCCCGGAGTGCTTCTACGGAAACCTGGCCGTGTTCGTCGTTGGGAATGACCTCGATAGAGGCGCCTCTCCTCCGGGCGATCTGGAGGAAGGCGATATAGTTACTTCCGTACTCGGCCACGGAGGTGAGAATCCGGTCGCCCGGCTGGAAGGGAATGGCGTAGAAGACCATGTCCCAGGCCCGGGTGGCATTCTCTACGATGGCAATCTCCTGGGGGCTGCATCCTATCAATGTCGCGGCAGCCTCATAGGTATGCTCGATGGCCTCCTGTGCGCGATCGGCGGCTTCGTACCCACCCACGGATGCTTCGAACTCCAGATGACCGATGAGGGCGTCCAGAACAGGATGCGGCATCAGGGCGGCCCCGGCGTTGTTGAAGTGGAGTACGTGCTCGCAACCCGGTGTGTCGCGGCGGGCTCTGTCAAGGTCAAACGGAGTCATGAAGGGCATCCTTTGCAGTCATCTTGGCATGAGGAAGATGATGATGTCGATATGGTCGGAAGCTGTAATCACGACAGCTTTTATACTGTCTTAAAAGGATTAATCGTGTTCACTCGTCATGATGAAGAGCGGTTTCATCTCAAAACTTTTATAATACGGTCGGAGGCGTTCGGTGTTGTAGTGTTCCTTCACGTTGACCAGTTTTTTCGTGCTGGTGATGACTTCAACGGGCATGTTATCGTAGCGGCCGTTTTTCAGGACAACCAGACGGCCGTGTATGCCGTTGAGAACCAGGTCCAGGGCCAGGTTCCCGTAGGCCATGGGTACGATGGAATCGATGGCATCGGGATCGCCGCATCGGACCAGGTACCCCAGTTTCTGAGTTAAAATATTGATGGGTTTGCCGTTGTTAAACTTGGGCGAGAGTTTCTTCAATTCTTCAGATACTAGGTCACCGACCCCCCCGAGTTTTTTATGACCGTAGGAATCGGTATGGGTATCCTTGAATACCATATGACCGCCCTTGAATTTGGCCCCTTCGGAAACCATGACCACGGCGTACCGACTGGGATTTCGAAACCGGTCGGCGGACAGGAGCTCTGCCAATCGTTCGATGTCGAATGTGTGTTCGGGTATAACGCAGCGATTGGCTGCGCCTGCCATCGTGGGAAGCATGGCCGTGAAACCGGCATACCGGCCGAAGACTTCGATAACCATAAAACGCTCGTGAGAGCCGGCCGATGTTCTTAACGAATTGGTCATGCTGATGGTTCGTGTCACACAGGTGCTGAAACCGATACAGTAATCGGTGCCTGGCACATCGTTATCCATGGTTTTGGGGATGGCGACAATTTTGATGCCTTCCTGGTAGAGCCGCACGGCGTAGCTCAGCGTATCGTCTCCTCCGATGGGGATCAAGTAGTCGATACCCAGGTGGCTCAGGTTTTTAACCACCTCTGGCGTCAGGTCGTTTACGTCGGCGTTGTATTTGTCCTTCAGATGATCGGGCACGTTCTCCTTCGATACATGACTTGGACGCGTACGGGAAGTATGCAGGAACGTGCCGCCCGTTCTTCCTGCTTTGTTCACGATTTCCTCGGTCAGAACCTTATAATGATTTGAGTTGTCGGCTCTTTTATCCCGGACCATTTCCATGATACCGGCCCATCCCCGCCGCAGGCCGATGACGCGATACCCTTCCCGGATGGCGCGGATGGTAACGGCCCGGATGGCCGGATTCAAGCCGGGCACGTCGCCACCGCCGGTCAGAATACCGATGACACCCTTTTTTCTTTTTATATTTGCCATAACGCCTACCCTTTCTTCCGAGATTTGTATGTCGTGAATGGGTATATTATGTACTCGACGATATTATAAATTAAAATAGATACTGAAAAAAACAAAGCCTTTTCGCAAAGTCGGGGAAAACAGGAATCGTTAGCCGATTCGAACATGCACGGATATTTCAACCGCCGGGAAGGGGGTCCGCAGAAAATCCTTTCAGCGCCTCCAGCCAGTTTTTCGTCATGATGTCCAGCACTTTTTTACCCTTTTCTGCCGAGGCAAGGGTTGGATCACCGAAATGGCCTATCTCGGAGTAGGCGGGATCTTGTGGATTTCTGGAAAACAGGCCGGGGCGGTATCCCACATACGTCTTCACAGGATAATTGTCCCAGTAGCCGGTGACGGCTTTGTCCATCCGGACCCACTGGGACTGAAGGTACAGGTTTATGGAGGTCTCGATTTCGTCGCCGTGGCCTCCGGCTGTCTGTTCCTGCAAAGCATCGGCCTCTTCGGTTTCCAAATCATCCCAGGATATCAACAGGGTCGGTACGCCGTGTTGAACACGGATTTCCCGGGCAACGATGGCCATGGGCAGGCCCGTGGCCTTGAAAATCCCCATATTCAACAGGACGATACGTTTTGCGCCGCACCGGATCAGGGATCGGGCCACTTCGAACACATAGTTTCGAAACACATCTGGATCGGCCACTTCGGTGCCGGGAAATTCACGAAATGCGGGAAACCACCCGTGCAATATCGGCGGAGCCACGACCACGGGCAGGGTATCGACGGCCTTCTGGCACAGATACTCCATGACCGTTCTATCGGCGTTCATCGGTAGATGGGGGCCGTGCTCCTTGGCACCCCCGGCAAAAGGCAGGATGACCAGGGGAGCCTGGGTTAACCGTTTTTCGGCTTCCGGCCAGGTCAATTGACCCATATAAGCGCCCGGAGTTTGACAGAAGCCGTTCTTGAGCAAGATGATGAACCCAATGATCAATATATCGCGTTTTTTCATCTTCGTGCTTTCTCCTCGTTTGTATAAAAAAGCGGATACCTATCATATGCCGTAATGTATAAAAATTTTCCGGCAAGCAAAAGTGATATTCGAGAATATCCAACTTGGACGTATTAATAACAATCTCCCAAACCAATAAGGAGTCATCACTTCTTTGTCCATCAGCCCGCATAAAGTCTCCCGGATTGCGGAAATCAACCTGTTGGGACATTCGGGATGTCGGATCCCTCGGATTACATCGGGCTTCAACAACGGAAGGGAGGATGCTGTGCATGGCTTTTCTCTTGCTTTTTTAACTGTCGACAGGTATATTTTTAAAAGTTCAATCTCGGTTTTGACGGGTGATGATAGGGAAAGGAAGGTCGTTTGATAAAATCGATGGGGCGATGGTCTTGGGTGCTGCTCGTCGTACTGACAGGATGTGCGGTCCAAGAACCACCGGTGTATCATTCGGTATACCAGCCAAGGCGGACGCAGGAGCCTGAAATCCGTGTGGGTCTTCTATGGGGGACATCGGCCGTTGAGTTCTCGATGGACAGGACCGGCCGGATCGTCACGGATGACGGAACGTTCATCACACGAGGGAGGGGGGGGCATCGTTGGCGGGCGGAAATTAAATCGTCGACACCCGCGCAGTTTGTGTACCGTTTGGCAGCTGCATCATCCAGTACTCGCGAAGGAGCCCGGAGCCTGGCCGGAGAAATCGAGCGAAAAGGCTTCGACGTGGTGATCGAACAGGAAGGCGACGTGCTTCGGGTCGGCAGAACGACGCTAAGCGATAATCGAAGATATCGGATCTATCTTCAAAAGGCATTCACAAACAGGGAAGAGGCCGAAGCGTATAGGGATTCTGTATGGAATCGTCTCGAAACGTTCATCGTCCGGAGTAAGGCCCAGAGGGCCCGGGGAATCCTCCTCCTGAAGAATCTCCATACCGGTCAGGGATATGAATCCACCAGGCCAGTGTGCATTGTGGGCACCCCTGTGACGGTATACGATGTGCCCGTGGGAACCGGATTTCACTGGGAGACGCTGGAAAACCGGAGCTATCCCGAGACGATCTGCATTCAACTGGACAATGAGGGTAAGCTGGCCCTAATCAATACGCTCTCGTTCGAAGAGTATCTCCGAGGCGTGGTGCCATCGGAGATGCCCGAGGGATTTCCGTCGGAGGCATTGAAGGCGCAGGCCATAGCGGCTCGGGGGGAAATTCTATCCAAGTGGGGACGTATCCACCAGGACGACCCGTTTGATGTGTGTGCCGACGTTCACTGTCAGGTCTACAGCGGGATGACCAAGAGGGCCTCGTCCACGGATCGTGCCGTACGGCGAACCCGGGGACTTGTGATGTGGAAGGATGGAGCGATCGCCGAAGCGGTGTACTCGTCCGTATGCGGCGGTCACGGCGAGGACAACCAGAACGCGTGGGGAGGACAGCCGAAATCGTACCTTCAGGGCCGCTTTGACGGCTCAGGGAATCTCCAACGCTACGGCTCCCTGACCGACGAGACGAACCTCAAACGTTGGATCGACGACGATCCATCCGCCTACTGCAATACAACGGGCAACGGGCTGCCACCGGCGCTCGATTTCACGAAGAAGTACTTTCGTTGGGAAGTACGGTATACCCAGGATGAGCTGAGGCGCATCCTGCGGGAGAAAACGGGTCGTGATGTGGGGGCCATACAGGACCTCGTGCCCCTGAAGAGGGGCTCCTCGGGCCGGATTATTCGTCTCCGGGTCGTAGGCACGCAGGGTACATTTATCCTGGAACCGGAGCTGAACATTCGTAAGGCGCTCTCGACCAACACGCTCTGGAGCTCCTGTTTTTACGTGCAGAAAGAAGGCCGGTGGAGCCAGGCAACGGGGCTCTTTATTCTGAAAGGTGCGGGTTTCGGTCACGGCGTGGGCATGTGTCAGACAGGGGCCGCCATGATGGCCCTCGAGGGTCATCGTTTCGATCAGATTTTAACGCATTACTATAAAGGTGTCCGCCTGCGGCGGCTGTACTGAGATGGAAGCGGACGGCAGACAGAACCCTGCGTTCCACGTAGGCTATGTGACCATCGTGGGGAGACCCAACGTCGGTAAATCCACACTGATGAACAGTCTCCTCCAGCAGAAGCTGGCCATCGTTTCACCCAAGCCCCAGACGACCCGTCACCGGATATTGGGCATCTTGAACGGGGAAGACCATCAGGTTGTGTTCCTGGATACGCCGGGCCTGATGCAACCCACCTACCTGCTCCAGGAAACCATGGTGAAGACGGCTTGGGCCACGATGAAGGAAGCCGATCTCATCCTGATGATGGTCGAAGCCACTGGTGCCGGGCCCGAGGAAGAAGACATTGCCCGGACGCTGTCTCCCTTTCGCGTGCCCAGATTCCTGATCATCAACAAGGTCGATCTGGTAGACAAAGAGCGGGTTCTGCCCCTCATCGATCATTTTCAACGACTGGACATATTCCGGGAGATCGTTCCCATCTCTGCACTCAAGGCCGATGGCCTGGACCTGCTTCTGTCCCTCATCGTCCAAGCCCTCCCGGAAGGCGAGCCTTTTTATCCGCCAGACATCATCAGCGATGAACCGGAACGGTTTTTTGTCTCGGAAATCATCCGGGAGCAGGTTTTCCTCCATTATGGAGAGGAAATTCCGTATGCCACGACGGTTCAGGTGGAAGCGTTTGAAGAAAGACCCCAACAAAAGGATTATATTCGGGCACGTATCATCGTCGAGCACGACTCCCAGAAAGGCATTGTCATCGGCCGGGGAGGTCAGGCGCTGAAGCGGGTTGGCATGGCGGCCAGGGAGAATGTCGAAAAATTTATCGATCGGCCGGTTTTTCTGGAGCTCCATGTCAGTGTGAGGAAGAGGTGGCGCAAGGACGCGGCTTCCATCAGACATTTGGGGTACCGATGAGGGTCGTGTTGATTTTTATCGATGGTTTGGGTCTCGGGCCCGACGATGCCCGCGTGAATCCATGCCTGCAAGAGGGACTTAAGCTCCTGGCGTGTTGTGAGAACGGAAACGGTGTTGTATCCACGGACGACGGGGGGTTTCTCGTTCCCACGGAGGCGACCCTGGGCGTGGAGGGTTTACCCCAAAGTGCCACGGGCCAGACGACGCTGTTCACAGGAATCAACGGGTCCAAACTCCTGGGAAGGCATCTCCAGGGATACCCCAACGAAACCCTCAGGTCCATTTTACGAGAACATTCGATCCTCAAACAGGTCAAGGACAGAGGGCTCCGGGGGGCTTTTATCAATGCCTATCGCCCTTTGTTTTTCCAAATTAAGGAGAAGACACGATGGCGGCTCTCCACGACCACGGTGGCCACTCTATCGGCCGGGCTTTCCTTCTTCCGTGTCGACGACATAGGCAACCGTCGGTCCATCTACCACGATTTTACCAACGAGAGCCTCATCGCCCGGGGATTTGATGTGCCACGTTTTTCCGCCGAAGGAGCGGGCCGGGTGCTAAGTGATGCCTCCAGGAATTTTGATTTTCTCTTATACGAATACTTCATGACAGATCGTGCGGGACACAGTCAGAACATGGAGGGGGCTCGATGGGTGCTGGCGGGATTGGAGCGGTTTTTATCGGCGTTTCTGGAGGAGGTCGATCTGACCGAGACGCTGGTTGTCATGACCAGCGATCATGGGAATGTCGAAGACCTTTCAGTCAAAACCCACACCCGGAATCGGGTGATGACACGCCTTTGGGGACGGGGTGCTGAAGGAGTGAAAGACCGCATCCGTTCCTTGGAGGATGTGACACCGGCCATTCTCGACATACTGGCCTCGAACCATCTGGAAGGGAGAGGTGAAAACGACCCGGCTTCATAAGACGTTGCGGAACCGCATGGAGAAGGCCATACGCGAATACCGCATGATCCAGAAGGGAGATCGGATTCTGGTGGGCGTGTCCGGTGGGCCCGACAGCCTTGCCCTGCTGCACCTATTGCACGAACGCCATATTTTCGGCGAACACGATTTTTCCATGGTGGTGATTCATGTGGACCTGGGATTCGACGGTCAGGGAACGTCGGGTTGGAAGAAGCTGGAGGATCATTTCCGGAAGCTGTCCGTAGACCACCGAATCGTTCACACCCAGATCAGCAAAGAGGCATTGGACCCCGATGCCCGAAAAAACCCGTGTTTTATCTGCTCCCATCACCGGAGGAGAAGGATGTACGAGGCGGCCCATCGGGAAGGATGCAATAAGATCGCCTACGGCCATCATAAGGACGACATCGTGGAAACACTGCTCATTAACATCCTGTACGGAAGGAAGATTGAAGCCATGAGCCCCGTCCAGGAGGTGTTCCGCGGGAAAATGCACATCATTCGTCCGTTGGCATACATCGAAGAAGAACTGCTGAAGAAATTTGCTCTCGAGTCGGGCTTACCCGAACTGCCCAAACTGTGTCCTGTGGACGGTCAAACACGTCGCCAGCGCGTCAAGGAGATCATCGCCGGTCTTCAGGAAGAAGAAAAAAACGCCAACATTCGGGAGAATATCTTCCGATCCCTGAAGCACGTGAATATTGCCTTCTTACCTCCTTCTTCAGACTCAAACACGTAAACGTCATAAAACAATCTCTGTATTGATTGGAGCATCCATGCAGATGCAACCCCTCTCGGTTTACTGGATGACAGTCCGTTCTTCGTGGAACACAAGAATGAAGCGCATGATTCGCCAATCCCTCAATATTATATATAATGATTACCGCCCTTTAAGCGGCCCCGTCGGTTTATCGTGTTCTGGTACCGTCGTTCAATACGACTCGTCTTTTACACCTACTTAGCAGATTTATCCTGATATAACAGCACAAAAAAGGGCTCCGGCACGAATTGGTTTTCAATAAACGGTTTTCTTCCCGGGGTCTTGTTTGCCATTTTTTCAGTAACTTTTTTATTTAATATCAGTATACTACTATTAGAATACTAATAAACGAATATTTGTCCGGAGGTTATGTATGAAATTTCTGTCTCGCATCGAAGAAATATTGCTCCTGTCTATCTGGAAGCTGAAGGACAATGCCTACGGTATTGCCATCCGTGAGCAAGTGGAACAGGATACGGGCGTCCGATGGCTTTCCGGTGCCATTTATGCCCCGTTGAACCGTCTGCGGAAGAACGGCTACGTGAGTACGCGTCATGCCGAGCAGCCCGCCGAGCTGGGCGGACGTCCCAGGATCTACTACACGTTGACGGAAGTCGGCAAGGAGAAATTGATTTCCATCCAACAGGTCAATCGGGACGTTTGGCAGGATGTCCCCGATCTGCAGAAAGAATTCTGAAGCGTTCTCGATGAAGAAGCGTCGCATACTCGACTGGATGAGGTGGATTCTCTCCTGGCTGACCAACGAGGCCATGGGCAGCTCCATCGCGGAAGACCTGGCATATCGGTTCGCGCAGGACAGGAAAGAGCATGGTCCCGTTCTGTCACGAATCCGGCACGGATTCCGGTGTGTCGTCATCATTCTCCCCCTTTATATAGTACATGTCTTCGGAGGTGTGTCCATGTTAAATAACTACCTGAAGATTGCACTGCGTCATATCAAGAGATACAAGGGATATTCGATAATCAACATCACCGGACTGGCCATCGGTATGACCTGTACGATTCTGATTTTTTTGTGGGTCCAGAGCGAGCTGAGCT
>CAZTKR010000013.1:0-30960 GCA_964614115.1 uncultured bacterium
CGTCCGTGAGCACACTTTCGTTCCCCGTCCCGGGCAGGAGCTTGCCGGTTCCTGCAACAGCGGATACACGGTAGTAATACGTCCGGCCCGTGTCTACCTGAACATCGGTATACCAGGTCACCACAGATGAGGCAAGTCCGTTCCCGCCGAAGGGGTAGCCCGGCAAAGGCTCGAATGCCTCGACCGTATCCCGATAGATCATGTAATAGGCAGCTTGGACCTCAGCATTCCATCGGAGATGGACACCCTCGCCATGCTGGTATGAGACCATAAAACCCCCAGGTGTCGCCGGACGATCCACCTTAAAAAAGGTTCCCCCGATATCCGTGGCTCCACCGTGTTCGTTGGGATTTTCACGCGTATAGGCTGCCAGCAAACGATCTTCCAGACCGACGATGCAAGGAGATGGGTCTGCGCTTTTCATAGCGATCAGGGCGATCTCTTTTTCCCAGGTCTGACCCCAATCATAGCTCCGAGCACAACTGATACCCTCGGGCCAAAAATCTTGAAAAACGCAGAGAAGCATACCCTTCCGTGTGATCAGCAGATCCGGGGCTTTCCCTACGATCCCCGATTTTTCCAAGGACGACCACGTCTCTCCTCCGTCTTCCGACATGCACGTGTAAAGGAATCCTTCCGGATCGTCGGTTTCCAGAAGACAGAGTATCCTGCCATCGGGAAGCCGGATTAACGCCGGTTTCAAATAACCCAGGCGCTCTTCTGGATCCTGGGCAATCACACGGACGTCCTCCCACGTTTCTCCTCCATTGTGCGAAATCACGGTAAATGCGACGGATACGTCTCCGTCCCTACTCCCGTAGGCGGGAAACAGGAGCGTACCGTCCTGGAGTTCCAGGATGGCATCGGAAGTGGCGGTCCATCGGAATCCTTCCAAGGGTACCATTCGAGGCGAGGTAAATGTTTTTCCGTTATCGAACGAGCGGACGGTGAAACATCCGATGGATGGGATACCCGCTCTCCGGGGATCGGGTCTGGATTGGTGAAAGTTGACATAGATCAGCCCATCCCGAAGCTGTGTGATGGAAGGATCCCGGCAGTCCCATGCCGTGCTCGCGATGGTATCGGGTGGCGACCAGGTTTTTCCATTATTTTCAGACGTGATGCGGAGAAGACACCCATCGGGAGAGCTCGTCTCCGAAGCCTCTCTGAAGACCACGGTGATTTCCCCTGTCTTCAATCGGACGGCTCCTGGATTTGAGGATGCCCGTTGGCTGGTGTACAGAACAGCGGAACGTATCTCGCCGTAACGGAGATCATCGATGCGAGTACACGCATTGATGACGATGAGTACCGTATAACCTAAAAGTAAAAAATATCGCATGGAACATCACCTCCACGAATGTGACCGATTACCGTCCGTCTTTCCCTTTATCATTGTTTTTAATGATGGATGAACGAGAGGAAAAAACGCCTGTGGGCTGCCCCAATCTGAACCGGTCATACCATCATTCAAATATCCTATAAAACTCCGAAAAATCGGATGTATTCAAGAAAACGCATTGAACACGGTCGCATTACTCATCTTGAGGACGGCTACTCGACTGATACAGCTGTACAATCGCATAACCCACAAAAACGATCAACAGGCCCACGACCAGGCTGATGCCAGCCACCATCCCGATAAGTGTGATCACATCTTGCTTGACAGACGTTCTTCTCTGACGCAGAATCCCCATGATGATGGTATCGTAGAACACCTTCCCCGCAAAGATGATGAACAGTAAAATTCCCAGCAGCACACGGGTAAAATCCACGGGGCCGCTGGTGGCATGGCGCAAAGGCCACAGGAGCCACAATACTAAAATCCACTTCCCAATCTCCAGGGCCGTACGTCCCCAGTCTTTCAGGACGATCTTACGTTTCTTCGAGCCGGTTATTCGCGTCATCCTTGCCATCCCTCCCCAGCTTCTGGATCGATCCAAAAAGCATCTACGATATGCCGTATTTTGGATTGGGCTCCCCGATCCGTGACAGTCACCACATCGAAGCGACAATCGACTCCCTCCAATTGCTTGTCCATCAGATAACCCATGGCTACCTTCCCCAGTTGCGCTTGTTTCCTGGAATCCACCCATTCCTCCGGTTCTCCAAAACTATCATGGGCCTTTGTTTTCACTTCCACGAAAACGACGGTCTCGTTCTCCATGGCAATGATATCGATTTCTCCCCGCTGGGCCCGATAGTTTCTTTCCAGAATCCGGTACCCTTTTTCTTCCAGCATCCGTGCCGCTTTATCCTCGCCCCACCTGGCCACCCGCTTCTTGTACCCGCCGTGGAGACTCATCGGTCGTTCCAGCCTTTGATCCGGAACGTCTTGCGATGAATATCGCAGGGTCCGTGGATGCGAAGGGCCTGGACATGCCTTTTTGTGCCGTACCCCTTGTGCTGGGCAAATCCATACTGTGGATAGGTCTCATCATAGGCTACCATCATTCGGTCTCTCGTCACTTTTGCCACGATGGAGGCTGCGGCCACGGAAAAGCTCTTCCGGTCACCACCCACGATGGGCGTTTGAGGATAAAATTTCTCGGGCAGCGGCCGTCCGTCGATGAGCACGTGTTCGGGACGGATGCCGAGGCTCCCGATGGCCATACGCATGGCCTTGAAGCTGGCCTGGAGGATGTTTATCCTGTCGATTTCCTTTTCTGAGACGATCCCCGTGGCCACTGCCAGCGCCTCGTCTTGGATCTTCTGGAACAGGTTGTCTCGCCGACGGGCAGAAAGCTTTTTCGAATCATCGATGCCTTCGATATAAATCCGGGATGGAAATATCACGGCTGCGGCTACCACGGGTCCGGCCAAGGGCCCTCGACCCGCCTCATCGACACCGGCCACATGTTGAAGGCCTTTCTCCCACAACACCCTCTCATACCTAAGCATCGCCTGGATGCGCATACTCTCTTCCGTATGGACGAACGGCGTTTCTGTCATCATTCAAGACGTCCCGCTTCTATTCTACGGCCCAATCCGGTACGTGGTTAAGAATATTTATCCCCGATGTTTATCCTCCCGCGTTGTTCATGGCTGTCTGCCTGCTGATGGTATTCTTACCATCGTCGATGCGATGCTTCTATAAAACACGTCTGCGAAAACAAGCTAAAGAACCTTAACGATTGTCTCCTTCCCGCATGGTTTGTGCATCTGCGATCTTTTGAATATTCTCATCGATACTGGTAAGCCGTTTGGCCATATCGTTCATACGCCACTCCAGGGACGAAAGCATCCAGAATTGAAAATGCGTCACCTTCGCCTCGTTCTGGAGGAAAAAGAATATCTTCAAGGAAAGCAGGACAATCCCCACTTCTACGGCGGGTAGCTCCAACTTGGACGGAAGAAACGGAGCTGCCACCAGGGTCGCCAGTATGAATGCGATCATCAGCCAAGTAAACACCTTGCTCATCGTCGAGGGCTGTCCCCCGATGCTTCCCACAATCTGACGTATCTTCTCTTTCTCTTGAACGAATTGTTCCAGCTCTTCACGGGTGAGATCCTTGATGTCTCGAATTTGGCTGTCGGTAATTCTGGGCACAGATCTCTCCTTTATACTGAGATTCAGGGAGAAAGCGGTTGATCTGCATCGGAAGAACGCTCAACCCATGCGCTGTCACGCTTCCTCGAAGATAAAAGAATGACATCTTTTAATTCTTCGGTATTCCGTGCGTCCAACCACTTCTTCTCAAAATTTGGATCATGGACGATGGTCGCGATGGCCATCAACGCTCGAAGGTGGTAATTTCTCTCATCGATGGAGCCGACCAGGACAAACATCGTGTAAACCCGGTCGGGTGCACACGAGAATTGCAAACCCGACTTGCATCGCACCAGCAGAACGTCAAATTTTTTCTCCCCGGGGACGATGACGTGGGGTATGGCCAGACCCGGATGGATGACCGTGCACGATTGTTTCTCTCTCTCCATAAAACCCTGAAATAACATTTCCTTGTCGAGAGCCAGCCGTTTTGAAAGGACGTCCGTTATACGATGGAAAACATCCTCTATGGGCATGGATTCCGTTAAATCGAGGACTTCGCAGTCCTTGATCAACCGGTCAAACCGATCTTCAACGATTTTATCCCTCTCGATAATGATTTCCCGTAATTCATTCACCAGGGTTATGCTCTTCAACTCTTTGGCAGTCACACGTTTGACAATATGCAGCAAGGCCGATTTTCTCTGGACGCGCTTGCGAGAATACGTGGCAAAAACAATCAATCCGAGGAATAAAAATCCCCCGCTGATGAGCAAAGGCACGGCGCCCATCTCGACAAGCAGAAAGCCATACGAAATCAAGGCCACGACGGGCAACCACGGATAAAGGGGTACTCTGAACTTGGGACGATAATTCTGAATTTTGCTTTCTCTCATCACGACAACAGAAATGTTGTCCATCATAAAGAGGATGATCATCAGTGTGGATGCCGTCTTAATCAAGTCTTCGATGCTCAAAAAGAGGATGGTGACAATCATGAATCCGCTGGTGATGAGAATAGAGATTGTAGGCGTCTGGTACCGTCGATTCAATTTTGCCAGGAATTGGGGCAGTAATTGATCGCGGCTCATGGACATGGGTGCACGGGACGATGCCAGGATACCCGCATTGGCTGTGGTGATAAACGCGATAATCGCCGCCACACTCAACACAACCATCCCCACGGGACCCAGAACATTCCCGGCCCCCAATGAGAGGGGAACCAGAGACCCGGACAATTCCTCTGCATCCACGATACCCACCGTGATTCCGATGGCCAGCACATAGGCTAACGTGACCACCAGGAAAGAAAGGAACATCCCCATGGGCAGATTCCTGGCCGGATTTTTCACCTCTTCGGCAATGCTGGCTACCTTGGTTAATCCACCGAAGGAAACGAACACCAGACCCGATGTCGTAACGATCGACCAGACACCCTTGGGCATGAAGGGGATATATCGATCGGGATGCGTGGAAATAAAACCTCTCCCGATATACAAGACGACGAGGGATAGGAGTACAAATACCAGGACGATCTGAACACGCCCCGTATGTTTTACGCTGAATACGTTTAACAGCATGAAGACGAGACAAGCGGCCACCGCAATCCACTTCATCTGCATGAGAGATATACCGGGCTCCAGGAGTACGGCGAATGCGCCGATTCCCACGAGCGCAAAGGCACTCTTGAAAGAGATTGAAAACCAGTTGGCCAATCCGCCGTAGATACCCATCACAGGACCCAGACTTCTCTCGATATAGAAATACGTCCCTCCCGATTTCGGCATCGCCGTGGCGAGTTCCGCTTTGGCCAACATGCTGGGAATGATCAAGATGCCGGCGATCAGGTAGGACAGGATCATGGCCGGACCGGCCTTGGTAAAAGCAATGCCCGGGAGCACGAACAGACCCGAGCTGATCATCGCTCCCGATGCGATAGCGAAAACGTCGAGGAGGCCTAGTTCTCTCTTCATTTCCCTTCGGTCCCGAACTGTTTGTACTTCGTTTTAAATATCTCTCCGAGAAACTGGAATTATACGATCCTCATTCCTCTTCTTCGAATCCTTCCCAGAGATGCTTCATCACGACCCGGTACGAGGGTCGATTCGCATCGACGTAACTCTCACTGTGATGAATCGACGGGAAACCGTCTTTCCCTACGTCAATCCAGAAATCCTCCATCAAATCTTTGGAGAATGGGATGTCCCCCGCTCGAATCATATCCATGGTATAGTTCCAGTAGAGAATCAGTCGCTCCCTGTCCGGCTTGACCTTTTCTGCAGAACGGACAAACACATCGAACAAACGCTGGGGTGTGCCCCCGATCTTCTTATAAATCCGCAGGTTAATGCGCATCACCTCACTCCTGGGATCGATGGTCTCGATCAAAGGCTCCCCCTTGGGTATCTTTTCTGTATTATCCCATTCCTCCAGCAGCGTCTTTCTCGCCTTGGCTTTGTTCTTGAGCAAATGCGCCCCGCCGTAGCAAACCTGGTGGAGCATCTTGTAAAGATCATCGATCCGGAATCCCGGATGCCGACGCAACTGATCTTGGATGATGTACTGCAGAATGTCTCTTTCATCGGTCATGTGTCTTTGCCATCCCTGCGGTTATATGGGCTCTTCATGGTGATACTCGACGACAGATGTTGGATTGTGGAATTTTATGAGAACCTCATTTTGAAGACGATAAGAACACGCACCTTATGTCATCGGTCATCACATGGACGTGTTGCGATACGGAAACATCCTCTGTCTGCCCGGCGATAAGAATCAACATCTTTTCACCCATCCCAGTACGGCCGATACCGACTTCCTGGGCGTCATCAGGAACGAATCGTTGACCGTAATGCCGATGGAAGCGCCCCCGCATGTCTTCAGGAAATCTTTCTGCACGGTGACGGGCCAATCGCCATACCCGGGGCTGAACCGGGGTGTGATGGAAAAACGCCGCTCCTCCGACAACCGTTTTAGAATCTGGTGATGCATCCGGTCGGCCGCAGCATCTGCAGTCTCGGACCCGATGGCATCCAGGATGAAACCCCTGGCCATGTCGTCCTTCTGGAACAGGAGGCTGACCTCATCCTCCAGCCCAGAGCCAATCGTGACCATGAAGAGAACGACCGGATCGGAATCCCGGAGCAGCTTGACCACCTGCTTGCTCTGGATGATAAAATCGGAATCATGAAACGTCATCCGATTTTCGTTCTTCGAGGCGACTTCCAGAAGGCAATAGACACCCACAGACTCCAACAGCGACGGCGCTCTGTCCAATTCCTCCGCGAAAATTTGATACGCGTCGCCGTTGATCTCATCCTCCGACGGGTATCCCAACCGCCGGACGACCTGTTTTTTCGGAATCGCCACGTCCGGCAATCGGACGATTTGCGGGTTCGAATCAATCCTAGCCATTTACACCGTCAACGGTCTGTATGTGCTTTTTTCATGCTGTTTCAACCGAGTTTTACGTCCAGCCGATTCCCGAAAATGCATGCATTGTCACGTATCTTCAGAGAATCCATTCTCCTTTTCCATCCATCGTGATATCCATCAGGACATCACCCACGGCTTTCGTTTAACACCGCCGATTGAAATCCTTTCCCCAGGGCCTTGCCCTTCTTTTCGAAGAGATCTCGAATATGGTCATCCATCGTGAAATACATGATCTGCCAGCCGCTGCGGGCCAGGTCCACCATCATGTCCAGGAGCCAGTCGCGCCTTTCCCAGTCGGAGTACTGAAATGCATCGTCGAGAATCAGAAAAAGGCTCTCCTGCTTCAACAGTCGCGTGCTGAAACCGATGCGCAGGGCCAGTAAAATCTGCTCCTGCGCACCCGTACTGAGATCGGATAGGGGATAATCACGATACGGATCGGCCACGACCAGTCGATCCCCATCCAACTTGAGACTCTTGTACCGCCGCGTGATCCGGTGCAGGGGCTCAAGGATGGCCTTCGATTGGAGCCCCTCCTCGATTTTTGAATCCTCGTCTTTCCTGAGATCGTCCAGGACACGATGCACCACAATCTTTCCGACGATCTCCGCGGTCTTCTGCTTGTACTCGGACATCAGCACCGCCCGCTTTTCTCGAAGATGCTGGATCAAGTCCTCCCAGGCCGTGGCAATATCATCTTCCGTTTGCTGAAAGACACTCTGCTTCAGCGTTGCCAGCTTTTGGTTTTCTTCATCGATTTCATGGTGGATGGCCTTGAGTTTTTCCTGGACGCGTTTATAGTTCCCCTGGCTGTAGGCCACTTGGGGCGGGGATTCCTCATAATCCGAAGGATCGACGCCCAGTTCGGCCAGACGAACTCTTTTCTCTTGGATGCGTTCGACCAGGATGCGGTATTTCTTCCCAAGCTCTATCAATGCCCTATCCCAGGATTCGGCCTCCTGTCTGGACCCGGTGAGGTCGGCGATCTGATCGGATAGCTTGAGTTTGAGCGACTCGATTTTGCGTAAATCCTCCAGCAGTTGATCCTTCAGTATCTTGGCCTTGCTGTAATCCTCGGCGGATTTACTCAGAAGCTCCTGAAGCAAGGGCAAACCTGTCAAAGTTTTTTTAAAACGGCTCTGGAACTCTGTCTGCAGCCTGTGGAGTTCCTCGTTTTCCGATGCCTTCTTTGCCAGCAGGTCTAATTTTCTGAAATATTGCCATGTCAGGAGTATGGCACCCGCCAGGGATGCGACTGTACCCACGGGAATTCGGAAGAATGCAAGGGTTCCGGCTGCGACCACCAGAACACCGGAAGCGATGAGATACACGGGGTGCGGCCTGCCGACCTCCTGGCTCAGAACGTTCTGGTACACGTCACAGGCGCTGCTCAGCCACTCGTGATCCCGGCTCTTTTCCTCGGCCTCTGCCTGTTGCCGCTTCTTCTGCTTATACTCCTCGATCCTCTGCCTGTAGTCACGAAGCAACTCCCTGGCTCCCTGGAGCTTTTCCTCGGAAATAGAACCTTTCTCATCCTCCACCTCTCCGATCTCCCGATCCAAATTGTAGGCAAGATGGCGTCTGGCTTTCTCGAGGTTCTCGAACTCGGATTCGAGCTTCTCCCTTTCATCGGACAGGTTCTTTCGCCGTCCGCCCGAGTAGCCGCTATCCACCTGAAGGAACAATTGCAGAACACTTTCCAAGTTCTTTTCCAGCTCTACTTTGACCCTAATGTCTCCCTGCATGTTGCCTATTACCTGCGTATTCTGAAGGTCTGCTTTCTGAATCGTTTTAGGGATTTTTTCATCGATTGAATCGAGAAGTTCCTGACCTGTGAGGAAATGTTTCAGGATCGCCTTATCCACACCACCATATTTGCCGGTCAGTTCCACCTCCGCTCCCTTGACGACCAGGAGCTTGGAAAAATCAGGAGGGAGCCCCTCGGTCTCTTTTTCCCAGAAATCTTCCATCTTGGCACGCGATGATGGGGAGAATTCCACAGACCCATCTTTCAAACCAGAAACCAAAATTTTACCGTCTCCACTTAGATTGCGGAGTTTCCAGGGCCGCACATTCCGGAACAGAGACTGGATCAGAAATTCCACGAGATACGTCTTGCCCTGCTCGTTCCGGCCGTAAATGACGTTCATATCAGCCGGTTGTATCGAAAACCGGTCTATGGGCCCCAGGTTGCGCACGTGGATTTTATCGATGCGGACACCCATGCTCAATCTCCGTAGATGACTTGCAGCGCTTCCAGGAGTATCTGATTTTTCGACGGCTCCCGTTCGTCCCCGGGCCAATCGAGCTCTTGGACGGCTTTTAAGACACGTCTGGCAATCTCCGCTTTTTCCATGTCCTCGGACAACGAGACTCCATCGAGATCGGGACCGGCATCTTCGTAGAAGGCAAATCCCTGGAATCCGGTCTTCACTGTTTCCATCACGCGTTTTTTATCCGCCGTGTATCCCTGGACCTTGACTCGAATTCTAACCCGGGATTTCTCGGTTTCAGTTATATTCCATGTTTTAAAATGCGACTCCATCTGCGACCTCAGGTATGCCTGTTCGTCTTCGACGAGCAGCACGGATAGCGATGCCTGAAAATACAGAACATCGGCATCGACAGCCTCCGGCGCGACAGCACCCGTTTCAGAATCGACGATCAAGAAACGCCGCCTGCCCGTTTCCGTAACATCCAGGGGGCAGGGCGAACCCGGATAGTGAACGACGCCCCGGTCTATCGGCTTGTGAAGATGACCCAGGATAGCCCGCACCGGTCGATAGCTCTCCAGATCGGTTCGGGTCAGGGGCATATACACACCGGGCTCGATAGGATTGACTTCCCGCATGCCCTCCACCCAGTCGCCGTGGCTGATGAGCACCCACTTCTCCGGAGCCAACTCCGGTATGAGAGGTGCTATCATCTCGCCCATCGTCTTGGCTTTCTGATAGGGCAGAAACAGAAACGGCAGACTCATCAGATCGAATCGCTGAATTTCCGGTTTTGAATGGACGATGATGTTTTCGGCAGCGAACATCGCCGGAGTGAGTCGCCTGTCATGATTACCCGGTATGATATGAAAGTGGACATGACGGCACTGGGTTTGTCGACAGAATTTTTCGAACTCCGCGTAATTCTGGCTTGTCTCGTGGAACAGGTCGCCTGCCAGGACAAGCCGGTCGATGCGCTCCCCAGACATCCGTTCAACGATGTTCTCCAGGGCATGATAACGCTCCGGATGATCCTTCTGCGATGTCAGGTGCAAATCCGCAGCAACGGCGATTCTCAAGGGAAAACCATCTCCAATGGGCTATTTTTACGATTTCCAAAAGACAATGTACAAATTTTGCCTCCGAAGATCAAGGAGAATGTCCGGCCTTAATAAAGATAAAACAAGACGATCCAAATTCTTTTCCACTTGGTTTGAATCATGGACGACACCGTTTCCAGATAGACCCAGTAAAGCATTGCAAGAAAACGTAAGTTTTATTATATTCCATACCAAACTTGTCCAGGACAAATTCTTACTATTTCATTTGGACGGTATGCATCTAGCAGTGAAAACTCAGATAGGGAAATCGGAGTGTCATTTTTTTACTATGAGATGTATCACGGTGTATTCCCGGTATACCCTACCGTGACATTGGCCAGTTTTGGACAGCACCGACTCGCTAACGAATTAAAATTCAGGAGGAAACGATGAAGGGAAATTTTAAAAGTACATTCAACGTAGTTACGTGTATCATCCTTTGCACGTTCGTAGCCGGCCTCTGCCTGGCTCAGGAGAACAAGAACCTGTATGAGAACGGCGGAATGGGTTACTTCATGACGGGTGTCGGAATCAACGATATCGGTAACTTGAACTCCGTATTGAAGGATCATGCCTACTGGGACATGTCTGACATGTTTTATTCTATCGGAGGCGGCGGCCACGCCATCATCAAACGATTTATCATCGGTGGAGAAGGCCACAACATCATCGGAGACGCGGTCACCAGCGGAAACACAAAAACCTCCCTCTGGGGCGGATACGGCATGGCCAACGTGGGATACCTCGCTTTTGCCACCAAGAGGCTCCGTCTCTACCCCCTCGTCGGTTTTGGCGGAGGAGGCCTCATCTTCAAAATCGTGGACACGCAGGGATCCCCATCGTTCCAGGAGCTTCTGGACAATCCTACGAGATCCGTGGAGATGAGCACAGGCTGTCTGCTGGTAAGTGTGTCCTTTGGACTTGATTATCTCATAGTGCAGGAAGAAACCGAGAGGGGCGTTGGAGGCATGATTCTTGGATTCCGGGCCGGGTACAACTTCGCACTGTCCAAGGGCGAATGGGAGTTCGATGACGTCGAAGTTTCCAATGGTCCAGAGATCGGTTTCACAGGCCCGTATGTCAGGTTGATGATCGGCGGCGGCGGTGTCGGGAAACACAAATAACATATCATCATCATTTTTTAAGTATCTGCAGACATCCTCCCGAAGGGCCCGAGCCTTTGGGAGGTTCTTTTTCAGACGTATGGCACACGATAGGATGTACCGACATTGGAGAAGAAGGCCTTACGATCGAGGTGCATGAAAGACCTGGAAGCGATTTTTATTCCTATCCCATGGCAAGGAGAAAAATCGAGTTTATAGATGAATCCTTTCTCGTTTTCTGAATGCTCTGTCGACCGATATAGATCCCATCATCTCTTTTTACGAATATTGACGATACTGTTCCTTTTCCCCTGCTGCGATATTTGGGCACAGAACGAGACTCCTTTCGAGCCGCCCGACGGATTCGTATACCACGGTGTCGGCTGGGGAACTCAGGCTCAAATCGATTACGGGAATATGTTTCCCCCGATGCAGCAGCCGCTCCTGTTCCAGAACATCTTCGCCATTCCCGGCGGGGCCCGACCGTTAACCGTCGATAGAATCCTGGGCATGCTCCGTCCGGACCACATCGATCCAGATCGGCAGTTCGCCGAAATCAGCGTCCATTTCATGACAGACGATCATGCCGTGGATTCGGCCTTCGCCTTCTCGGACGAATACGATCATTATATCGATACCCTCGCCCAGGCCCTCCGTTTCCACGACCGTCCCATGTTCCTCCGCATCGGCTTGGAGATGAACGGTGCATGGAACGGTTACACACCGTGGATTTTTCCCAAAGCCTTCCGTAAACTCGCCGAGGCCCTCCACCATCGACGGATCGACAACGTAGCCTACGTCTGGTGCTACGAACCCGACGCCCCGGCCGATTTCGCCGATTCCACCGAAAACGGCTGGGCATGGTACCCCGGAGACGACGTGGTCGACTGGTTCGGACTGGACCTGTTCGATGCCGACCACTTCGACCCGGACTTGCCCGACTCGACCTGGAACGACCTCACCAAGAAAGGACGATCCGAAGCGTTCTTGGAGTTTGCCCAGGAACGGGGGAAACCCGTGTATCTCAACGAGCTGTCGGCTCGGCATGTCTTTATAACACCCGACGCCGCCGATCCCGATTCCGCCGATGGGAAACATGACTGGGAAACATGGTTCGAACCGTTCTTCCGGTTCTTGGATCTCCACCCGGTCGTAAAAGCATTCAATTATATCGACCTGGAATGGACCCAGATACCTCAGTACGCTTCATGGGGAGACGCACGCATAGAAATCAACAGCACCATCCGTGAAAGGTGGATAGAACGCCTGGTCGGGCCTCGATTCCTTCACATTGGCACGGACATCAAGAACCCGGACACGAACATATCAACACATCCAGATGAAAACACCCCGAAGGCGTTCGCTATACGACTGACGGCGTATCCCAACCCGTTCAACGAATCCACCGTCTTACGGTACGACCTGACCAGAGAAAGCGACATCCGGCTAGACGTGTTCAACCTCATCGGACAGCATCGAACGACCCTGGTGCGGGGAATGCGAGCTGCCGGTCAGCATCGATATGTGTGGGAACCCTCCTGTCTTTCCAGCGGTGTCTACCTGATCGTCCTCCAATCTCCCGACGCAAGAGCGACCCAAAAAGTGATCGTCATGAAATAAAATCCACAGACGCGCATCCGCTATCAAGCTATCGGCATTGAGGTCACGATGCTCGATCCCATCATCAAAGCCGAAGACATTCGTACAATCATCACCAAAGGCAATCAGCGCAAGTACTATCGGTTCCGGCCGGCATCCTTCTACGGTGGCATTGCCACGGCCGACTGCGTGGGATGCTGCCTGTGCTGCATCTTCTGCTGGTCGTACCGAATCATCGCGAGGCCTGAAAACACCGGAAAATTCTACACGCCTCAACAGGTCGCCGACCGGCTGATCCGCATCGCTCAAAAGAAACGTTTCCGAAAGCTCCGCATCAGCGGAAACGAGCCCACCCTGGCACGGGAGCATCTTCTGGAGGTTCTCTCGTTGATTCCGGACAATTTCCTCTTCATCCTGGAGACCAACGGTATCCTCATCGGACACGATCCTTCGTACGCTGCGGACCTGGCGAGACATCGTAACCTCCACGTCCGAGTGAGCATCAAAGGGTGCACCCAGGAAGAATTTGAGACATTGACAGGATACCACCGCCGGGGCTTCCATCTCCAACTCAAGGCCCTGGAGCATCTTGCCCGTGCTGGCGTCTCGTGCCACCCGGCCGTGATGGTCTCGTTCTCGCCAGGAGAGAATATCCATAAGTTCCGAACACGACTGGAAAAAATTCATCCCGACTTCAAGCATGTCGAGGAGGAAACCGTCATCCCGTATCCTGAAGTTGAAAAACGGCTCCATATGGCGGGTCTTACGTTGTCTTAGAAGGGTATCCCTCGTATCATAGTCATCCCAAAGCATCGGAATCGGTTCATTATCCGCCGGTTCAGGGGAATGCGACACAGCCGGGTGACATCTCATTCCTTACGATCTATAAATTATACAGTTCCGGACAATGCCGTCAAAATATCAACGCAGTCCGATTCACCGAGTCAGGCGCCATTTGGTGCTTCCCGGTAATCTGAGGAACATTTTGTATTCTGTACCGTTTATGAATGATCGCACACGAAAGGAGGGAGGTCATGAATTACTACGTTTCGAAAGTCGTTGATTATCCTTTTGAGCAGGCCCTGGTCAGAGTGACCGAAGAGCTTAAAAAAGAGGGTTTCGGTGTCCTGACCCAGATTGATGTGAAGGCCACGCTCAAGGAGAAATTAGGTGTCGATTTTTACAGATACCAAATCATGGGCGCCTGCAACCCGACCTTTGCGTACAAAGCCCTGCAGAATGAAAGAATGATCGGGACGATGCTGCCGTGCAACGTCATCGTCCAGGAGGCTGAAAACGGCAAGACCGAGGTCGCGGCCATCGATCCCATCGCCTCGATGCAGGCCGTCAACAATCCGGCTCTGGTGGAAATCGCCACTCAGGTTCAGGAGAAACTGAAGCGGGTTATTGATAATGTGTAATCGAAATGCATCGTAGACTGATTTATTTCTTGACGCAGAAGGCCGGTCTTGAATCAATCGTGTATGATGAAAAACGAACAGGCGGTTAAGAGTCATGAAAAAGATAGATCCCGTATGCGGAATGGAAGTTGATGAAAAAAACGCAGCCGGTTCCAGTGTTTACCGGGGAGAGACGTATTACTTCTGCAACACTGGTTGTAAAGAACGCTTCGATATAGAGCCCGAGACGTTCCTGAAGGATGATAACAGCATGGGCGTTGAAGTATCTTTACCCAAAATGGATACAGAGCCTCTCTCCCGAATAGACCTGGCCGTCAGTGGTATGCACTGCGCTTCCTGTGTGGCCCGTGTGGAGAAAGGGCTCGCCAGTCTGGCAGGGGTGAAGAGCGCCAGCGTGAATCTGGCATCCGAAAGTGCTTCCGTGGAGTACGACCCAAACCAAGTGACTGCGGAAGACGTAATTCGAACCGTGCGGGACTTGGGCTATCATGTGAAAACGCAGAGGATATCCCTTCCCATCCAGGGGATGAGTTGTGCGTCGTGCGTGCTGAAAGTAGAGAATGCGCTGAAGGCTGCTGCCGGTGTGGTGGATGCCAGCGTGAATTTTGGTACGGAAAAGGCCGATGTCACTTACATTCCCAGTATCACGGGCGTGTCCGAGTTTAAAAAGATCGTCGCTTCGGCCGGCAATTACCAAATTCTTGAAGCCCGGCAGGATGAAATCGAAGACGTGGAAAGACAGAGTCGTCAGCGTCAACTTCGAGTCCTTAAAAATAAGGTCATCATCAGCGCCATCGGCTCGATCCTCATCATGGCCGGTTCCATGCATCGGATGGTCCCCGGACTCCGGGGACTGGATGAATCCCTCGTCCGTATCGTACTTTTCTTCATGACAACTCCCATCATGCTCTGGGCCGGTTCTCAGTTTTTCAAGGGCGCATGGTCTACGCTCAAACACAGGACAGCTGATATGAATACCCTGGTCGCCGTGGGGACGGGCACGGCCTACGCGTATTCGACGGTCATCACCTTTTTCCCCAACATCCTCACGTTCCAGGGAGCCGGGCAGCATGTCTACTTCGACACGGCCGTGATGATCATCACCCTTATCCTGTTCGGACGGCTGATGGAGGCGCGGGCCAAAGGGAAGACTTCCGAAGCCATACGGAGACTGATGGGACTCAAGCCCAAAACGGCCCGTGTCGTCCGAGACGGAAAAGAGCAGGATATCCCCATCGAAGATGTGGTGGTGGACGACCACCTCGTCGTTCGTCCGGGAGAGAACATACCCGTGGATGGTACGGTCATCGATGGTCAGTCCAGTGTGGACGAATCGATGATCACCGGAGAATCGATGCCCGTACTCAAGAAACCCGAGGATGACGTTGTGGGCGGCACGATGAATAAGACCGGATCGTTCACGTTCAAGGCGACCCGTGTTGGGAGGGATACAATACTGGCCCACATCATCCGCCTGGTTCAGGAAGCCCAGGGATCCAAAGCACCCATCCAACGATTGGCCGACAAGATTGCCTCTATTTTCGTACCGACCGTTATCGCCATTGCCCTGGTCACTTTTATCGTATGGGCCATAATGGGTCCACCGCCCGTCTTGACCCGGGCCCTGCTCAATTTCATCGCCGTCCTCATCATCGCCTGTCCATGTGCCCTGGGACTGGCCACACCCACGGCCATCATGGTGGGCACGGGCATCGGAGCAGAACACGGCATACTCATCAAAGGGGGCGAGAGCCTGGAAACGGCACACCGCATCACCACCGTGGTCTTCGATAAAACCGGAACCCTCACCCATGGAAAGCCCGTGGTAACAGACATCATACCCCTGGCAGAACACGCCAAGAACGAAATACTCCGGTTGGCCGCAGCCGCAGAAAAACGATCGGAACACCCTGTAGGAGAGGCCATCGTCGAGAGCGCGCTTCAGAACGGCGTAATCATCCCCGATCCCGATCTGTTCGAGAGCTTTCCCGGAATGGGAGTCCGGGCCACCGTCAACTTGAAGGAGATACGTATCGGGAATCTGCCGTTCATGGAGGAATACGGAATAGACACGGGTACCGTGCGAGAGAAAATGGAGGAACTCGCCGCCGAAAGCAAGACCGGCATGATAATGACCATAGACGGCAAAGTCTCGGCCATTCTGGCTGTTGCCGATACTCTGAAAGAAGATGCAGCAGAGGTTTGTCGGGCGCTTACGGACATGGGAATCGAGGTTGTCCTGCTCACCGGCGACAACCGCCGGACGGGTGAGACTATCGGCAGACAGTTGGGTTTAAGTCGCGTCATCGCCGAGGTTCTGCCCAAGGCCAAGGCAGAAGAGATAAAGCGTCTGCAGAACGAAGGAAAGACGGTGGCCATGGTTGGCGACGGCATCAACGATGCGCCGGCTCTGGCCCAGGCCGATGTGGGCATAGCCCTGGGCACGGGCACGGATGTAGCCGTGGAAACATCGGACATCACGTTGATGACCGATGATCTTCGGGGCGTCATCCGGGCCATTCGCTTGTCCCAAAGAACCCTGAAAACGATAAAACAAAACCTCTTCTGGGCCTTCATCTACAACGTCATCGGTATCCCCATCGCAGCGGGTGTCCTCTTCCCGTTCTTGGGCATCCTTCTGAAGCCAGTCTTCGCTGCTGCAGCCATGTCCATGAGCTCGGTATCCGTGGTGACGAATTCACTGCGACTCCGACGGTTTCGAATGGAATAATCATTCGGAGAGTGATGGCCATGAGTACAAAACGAATCCTACTGACTCGCTTTTTCCTGCCTTGGATATCACCTGCATTCTCTGCGGCTCAGACAATCGATACAACGGCCATCCAGAATATCACCCCGCAACAGGTGAAGGCAAAACTCGATTCCTCCGAGAACATAGCCCTCATCGATGTGAGGATACCCGAGGAATTCGTGGGGCCGCTCGACCACATTGCCGGTTCTGTGCTCATTCCCCTGTAGGAGCTGAGCCAAAGAATTCAGGAGATCGTGCATTTCCAGGGCCGGCCCATCATCGTTTACTGCCGCAGTGGAAATCGAAGCTGGGATGCCGTCGAATTCCTGGCGAAGAAAGGCATTCGAGCCTTCAACATGACAGAGGGTATGAGAGAATGGAATCGGCTGGGCTATTCCTTGAGCAGGAAAAAGCCAGGAGAGGAAGACATCATAACGAAAAAGCCCTCCCCGAAGGAAAGGCATTAAGGAATTTCCGCCCTCACTTTCGTAAAACGCATATAGTCTTGCGTATCCACGATGTCCTTGATCTGGTGTACAACCTGCCAGACTTCATGGTATGTATTGTAGAGTGCAACGGGCGCGATGCGGATGATATTCGGGAGCCTGAAATCCGGTACGATACCCCGTGCTTTTAGTGCCTCACAAATCCTCCCTGCCTCGTCATCCTTCACTAAGGCGACGTGACCGCCTCTCCTTTCGGGATCCCGCGGCGATCCGACACGGAAGTCATAAGGAGGACTCAACAGAAGCTCGTCGACCAGATATATCAAATAGGACGTCATTTGTGTGGATTTCTTACGGACGTTCTCGATGCCCGCTTCCAACATCATCTCCAATGAACCCTCCAAGGGAGAGGAACCGAGAACACCCGGAGATGAAATCTGCCACCCGCCTGCATTCTTTTGATGTTCGAAATCCAGAAGCATATCGAACTGTTTCTCTTTCACGTAACCGAACCACCCGGCAATACGCGGCTCACGATGAAAATGATCTTTATTGATGTAGAGGAATGCCGTGCTGCCGGGCCCTCCGTTCAAATACTTGTAACTGCACCAAACGGCAAAATCCACCCCCCATGTTTCGAACTGGTGAGGAATTGCACCCACCGAATGGGAACAATCGAAACCGATGGGAATGCCCCGTTTATGGGCCTCCCGGGTTAAGAATGCCATGTTGAGAAGTTGACCACTGCGATACAATACGGAAGGCAGAAAAACCAGAGCGACATCATCCGACATCATCCGAACGATTCTTTCCTCATCCAGGAGACCGTCCTCCGTGCTCGAGGCAAAAATCAAATCCTCTTCTGGATCACATCCCCGAAGGCGCAGTTGGCTTCTAAGCGCATAAATATCCGTCGGAAAATTGAGATCGTCGGCCAGGATTTTCTTCCGTTTGCCATCGGGATTGTAGAAGCTGCTGACCAGAGAATGAATGTTCACGGTTGTCGTGCCCGTGGCCACCACTTCCTCGGGCCGGGCGCCTACCAAGCTCGAAGCCAGTTCTCCCAGTCGTTCCGCAAAATAAAACCATGGATTCCGGGCTTCCTGCCAGCCTCGAATTCCCAGCGTTCTCCATTCATCCAAGACCCGGAGCAGTACCTTCTCGGCGTCCTTTGAGAGGAGGCCCAGCGAATTACCGTCCACATAGATAGTATCTTCGGGAATGAAGAATCGCTGCCGGAAACCCTTCAGCGGATCGTCGGAATCCAAACGATGAGCGCATGCCTCATTCAAATCGAACCGAATCATATCGAAGACCCATAAAATTCTACATCGAATTCAAATTCAAGTATCTTCTTCAGCGTCTTGGGGCGGACCATTTTGCCGAAAAATATGCAGCCACTCTTCCAGCTCTTCCGGACTGAGATAATGGTCATACTTCTTCTCCGCTTCCTGTTTCCGTTCTTTAAATACCTTGTACGCAAACTGTCGGGATGAGGCTGCCTTGACCCCGTAAAGCCGTGCGTAATCAGCAATCTCCTGGTCAGACGACACGACAGTCAGATCGCCCTGCCGATGCTCCTCGATCATTTTTTTAATGACTGGATCCGCTTTTTCCGGTAATTTGGAAAAAACCACCCGGATGCCCGAATAAGACTCCGGGATTCGAATCAGCCGATCATCACCGTCAAAGACCACCACAATCTGAACATTCTTATCATGCGCATAGGAGCCGAGACGTACTATAAGCCCCTTGCGTGCACCCTCCCTATCCCTCTCCAGCATTCTCCTGAGTTCGGGGAATTGATAGATAAGGTTGTATCCATCGATGACTATGCTTTGCTTCGCCGCCGAGTCTCCCATCGCTTTCCTACCCCAAAATCGCTCATGGGACGTTGAGAACGGCCTCGAATACAATCTGGACTTGTCCGGTGAGAGACACCTCCTGCCACGTTCCATCGAACCCGACGCTGAGCTCCCCGCCCTTGGTTAAGACCGTGATGGGGGAAGTGTAGCCGGCCTGCTTCGATGTCAACAGAGCCGATGCAACACACCCCGTACCGCACGAGAGTGTTTCTTCTTCCACACCCCTCTCAAACGTACGCACCCGAATACGATTCTCTCCCAGAACCTGGACAAAATTGACGTTGGTCCCATCGGGAAATACCGGATGGTTTCGATAAAAGGGCCCCATCCCCTCCACATCCAGAGTCCCCACATCTTCGGCAAATAGAACATAATGAGGAACGCCCGTATCGATAAAGCCTCCCTCGGTGAGAACCGTCTCTTTTACAATGCCGTAGCCTGAACGAAATCCATGAGGCTGCGTCATCGCCAGCGTTACCGATGTGTCCGCGACTCGGACGCGATGGAGGCCATCGGGTGCCTCCAGTACAAAATCATCTTCGGAAACGAATCCTTTCTCTCGGGCAAAATATGCCGTGCATCGGGCACCGTTACCACACATCGTCGACTCAAACCCATCCTTGTTAAAATATCGCATGCGCACGGGTGCAGACGCGCCTATTTCCACCAGGATAACGCCATCGGCTCCGACGGACACTCTTCTCTGGCAGATGCCGGCGAAAAAATCCGACTCCTGGCCGCTGAATCGTGTCTCGCGATTATCGAAAACGATGAAATCGTTCCCCGTCCCCGCCATCTTCACGAAGGGTATCTTGCGTGGTTTCTTCTTCATCCTTAAAAAAACTTTCGGATTTTTCAACAATGTCCAAAAACCGATACTCGACGGGCTGATCCGGCCGTCCCACCATCCGTCCAATCTCATAACCGCGGGAAAGAAACAGAACCGTGGGGATTCCCTGTATCCTGTGAAAATCGACCATACCCGCCCTGTCCTGCAAATTCCGATCAACACCCATCAAGCTGACGGAAATCCTGGAAAGAGAGCAAAGCTGGATCACGCGTAACACCTTGGGCACGATATCCTGGGAGAGAGAATCCCACGTTCCCATGAAACAGACGATACTGAGGCTTGGACGCAAACTGTCGATCCGGGAGATAACCGCCACATCGGGCTGGTATGCATCTCGATTCTGAGCGAACATGGGAAACTGCTCCATCAAATCCTTCTGGACAATATTCCCCAGAAGCATTGTGGGAATATCGGCTTCCGCTTCCGATTCCGGTTCCGCCTCCTGTTCTGCAACCGGTTCCTTCAATCGAGGAGTCTGCCGGATGATGCCGACACGGCCGATACGCAGGTTCACACTGGAGATGGGGTCTGCGGCCCATTCCAGAGGCTTGCCGCCCATGGAAAGACGGATTCCCCGGGGATCGTCCAAACCCACGAACACGGAATCATCGGCATGCCAGGCCTGCTTCTCACCCCTGGACAGGAAGACAGCTTCATGGGCCCCGCTATCGATGCCGACCTCAAACCATACATCCGCCAATCCCACAGCCTCGATGGAAAAGGCTCCGGACGTCGAATCCGATCCCATGACGGGATACCTATCATCGGACTCGGACCCCCGGCCTGTCACGCCGGAGATCGCACGCTCAGAGGTCGGCCGACTGCCGAATCGGACGATCAGAACAATCAGCACTGCCAATACCAGACACGCAGCCGCGACCAAGGCCGTCTTTCTCCATCGCATCCATGCTTCGGAGAGATTCCTCTTACCTGCGACTGATGCCTTCTGAGCTTCCTGCTGTACTTCGGATGCCTTCCTTCTGGAATCGTACTCACGTATAAGCACGTCCGGGTCCAGGCCCACCTCCTTGGCTATGGTACGGACAAAGGCCCGGTAGTAGGTCTCCGGCAAGTTCTCGGCCTGGCCCGCCTCAATGTCCCTCAAGATGGACACGTTGATCTTGGTACGCTCATTCAGGGCCTGGAGGGATAATTTCTTGGCATTCCGGACCTCCTGGAGCTTGATTCCGATTTCTTTCATCCCGGGATTCCTCCGCCGCTGTTGATGATCCGCCGAAGGGTGTCTACATCCAAGATTCGCTTGAGTCCCTGGTAGAACTTCGTCAGTGGAAAGCCGACCACGTTGTAAAAACAGCCGTCGATCCGGTCTACAAACAGGCCACTCCGATCCTGAATGCCGTACCCTCCTGCCTTATCCATCGGTCCGCCCGTCTGGACATAATCGTCGATCTCCCAGGATTCCAAATGCCTGAAAGTCACAGAGGTCTTTTCTACATCGGAAAACGGGTCTCCGTCGTTCACCTGGATAATGGTGAAACCCGTGAATACCGCGTGCGTCCGGCCGGAGAGCTTCGTCAGCATGGCCCTGGCCTCGTCTGCATCTTTCGGTTTGCCCAGAATCTCGCCGTCGAGATAAACAACCGTATCGGCACCCACGATGATTCCTTCTTCTACGCGATCCAGGACGGCTTTGGCTTTTATCCTGGAAAGTTCGATGACGTGCTCTACAGGATCGGCCCGACCGGCGGATTCTTCGGGAATGTCGTCCGATACGATCCGAAAAGGAATACCCATCTGCCGCAGCAGAGCAGCGCGGCGGGGAGACCGCGAAGCCAGAACGATGGTCGGGAGTTGATTCTGGTTCATCCTATTTTCCACGCTAACAAAACTCGCGATATAAGAGGCGACATACTGTTGGCCATCTTTGATAGGTAAGCGGACGTTATCCAACGCCCTCCGTGTCGACAATCAGTGTGACCGGGCCCTCGTTATGGATGTTTACCATCATGCGTGCTGCAAAGACACCGGTCTGAACGTTCAGGCCCGACCGGCGTATCGCTTCGACGAACGCTTCGTACAACGATTCGGCCAACTCCGGAGGGGCCGCATCCGTGAAACTCGGCCTTCGACCACGGCGGCAATCTCCGTACAGGGTGAACTGGGAAACCACCAGGGCCTCGCCATGAATATCCAGGAGGGAAAAGTCAAACTTACCCTCCTCATTCTCAAAAATGCGGAGGTTCATGCATTTCTCGGCCAGCCAAACGGCATCCTCCTCCCTGTCATCGTTCTTAACGCCCAGGAGGATGACCACTCCCCGGCCGATACATCCCACCACGTTTCCTTCGACCGCGACATCCGCTTTCGCAACGCGTTGAACCACAGCCCGCATGCCAATCACCCCAAATAAACGGCTAAAAGTCCCATCAGCATATCTGCCTTCATCCACACGGCCAAACGTCCCAGATTCCGGGCTTCCGGATTTCTCCACATCGACATCAGGACGTAGACCAGGAAGAGATCGACACCGACGATGACAATAACAAGATAATACACGGAAAAAATGCCCAGCACATACGGAATGAACGTCAGGCCTATCAGGATGATCAATGCGATGGTAACCCATATCAAGGCTCTTCTAACACCGTATCGTATGGGCAGTGTGCTGATGCCCTGAGCCTGGTCTCCCTCCATATCTTCCACGTCCTTGATGATCTCCCGGGCCCCATGATAGAAAAAAGCGAACACGCCCACGACTATTGCCTCCCGGACACGTCCGACAGCCATACCGCCGTAAACAAAAGCCATCCCGGAAACAGCCGCAACGGTGACGTTTCCCCACAGGACGGTCCTCTTCAGCCGAAAGCTGTAGAGATAGAGAAGAACCGACGAACTTGTAGCAATGATAACACCGGCCGTGTGGATCATGACGCTCAGAACGATACCCATGACGAATAGCACGATGGAGAACACATGAGCATGTGTGGGAGGGACCCGTCCCGATGGCAGGGGACGATTGGGTCTGTTTATGCAATCGATATCCAGATCGTAGAAATCATTCACCGCGTTGGCCCCGGCTGCAATGAACGTTCCCGAAAGACAGGCGAAGATCAGTTTAGCCAAAGGCTGGATCGAGCCCGTAATGAAACCGCCCGTAAAGATAGAAACAAAGGCGATGAGCAGGTTGACCGGACGGGTAAGCTGGATGTATCCATCGATCTTCTTCATTCGCCGATAAGGTAATGGAAAATGAATAGAAAAGCAATAATGAAAAGTGGATTTTCCATTCGTGAATTTTATCTTGACATTCAAACGGATAATACGTATTATCAAATTCGAACAAGTTCTATTTTTTTCGCGCACCGATTTCCTGACCAAATCGCATTCAGTCGTATTTCGATATCCATGATACTCACTCACATCAGAGAGGACATATTGATGGGTAGAATACGTCATGTACGATGCGTTATTCTTTTGTACGGTATTGTATTGTCTGCACATATCCTCTGGTCTGAGATTCCATAGACCTTATGCTATCGGGGCGGGTTGAAAGATACCGGAAAAGATTACATGTCTATGGGAGTTACGCTATCACGAAAAATAACCTCAACCAAAGGCTCTTGGTGTGGATGAGGTTTTAAGAAATGGCCATAAAAATATTGAAAATTCGGAAAAATTTCTGTAACTTGAACACCATCATGTTCAAGAGAAAAACGGTTTGGCTTTATATCGTCATCGTCTGCGGATGGGGCATGTTCATCCAGGATGGACGCAGTATGTTATCCAGCAGTCCATGTTCAGTAATGGATGGGCTGTTCTCTCCAGCACCGGTATGCAGATGACGGGAACCGTCGGGCAAGTGCTCATCGGCAGGACGCAGAATCCGTCGTACACGGTTCTATCGGGCTTCTGGTATCAGATAGGCTCCATTCTCACGGATGGCAAGACGAATCTCGATTCACCACCCAAAGAATTTCGGGTGGAGCAGAATTATCCGAACCCGTTCAACCCGACTACCATCGTCCGTTTTACCATGCCGAAAACGTATCATGTTCGGCTGACGCTGTACGATATGCTCGGAAGAAGAGTGACCACGCTCATCGATGAGGAAAAACCGGCGGGTGAGTACGAGTTCACGGTTGACGCTAAACACCTATCCAGCGGCATCTACTTCTACATGATGCAGGCGGGGGCGTTCACACAAACAAGAAAATTGACACTCGTTCGATAAACGGAAAGGGGAAGCCATGCATCATAGAGGACAATACTACATCGGTGGTATCTTGATTTTTATCGGAGCCTTGTTTCTCATTGCCCGCATTCTGAATATCAGCGCTTGGGGTATCCTCTGGCCCCTGGCCTTGGTAGGGTTGGGCTTGTGGCTGCTCATCCGTCACAGACACATCGAACCTGGCATAACCATTCAGCATAAGCTGTTCGGAGACATTCGCCGCAAAGGCGACTGGCAAGTGACCCCAGAAGAACTTCGGATTTTCATCGGCGACATCGACCTGGACATGACCCAGGCTCAAATCCCCCAGGGTGAAACTACGATACGCCTTTTCGGATTTATCGGAGACGTGGATGTATTCATACCCAAGAGTGTAGGAGTGACCGTTTCCTCCAGCGCCTTGATCACCGATGGCAAGCTCTTGGGCAAGAGGGAGGAAAAGTTCCTGTCATCGATTCACGCCACGAGCGATAACTATAAGACAGCGAAGAAAAAAATACGGTTGGAAACCACGTATTTCATTCACGACATGACCGTCAAACATGTTTGATCGTAGTCATCATTAAAACGGAAACCTATTCATAGATACGGCTCGTTCCTCGTAGGTACCCCATGTTCTTGAATGTATGCAGGATTCGGTAAGTATCCGATAAGAAGGTTGCTACATACAGGATGCACGTGGCCACGGATTGTAGTAACATGTCATTCATCCGATCGACGGGACATCACAGGATCGCCTTACTGAGACCAACGTGACCTTTAGGAAAAAACGGAACCGAAACATACAACCGATAAATGAGGATCAGTATATGGATTTCACATCGCGTCGACACTTTCTCAAACGAGCGCTGCTAACAGGAAGCGTACTTCCCTTGTGTGCTCACCGATCCATGTGGCAGAACGGAAATCAAGATTGTGAAAAAGAATTCCAGGAGCTTTACCTCCGTCTCCAAAAACGTCAAATCCACGACAGGGCCGTGCTCTTCAAGAAACTGATAAAACAGTACGGGTCCGGTATTCTCGATACTGTACAACAGAACTCCATCGATGAAACCCGAAAAACGCTCCAGAATGCCGACCTGCCCCAACGGAATCTGGACACGATCCTGGAAATTCTCTGGGAACCGGCAAAAGATGTCCTTCATTATGAGATTGTGGAGAAATCGGAGCACCATCTTAAAATGAAAGTAACCTGGTGTCTGTTCGCCGAAGAAATGCTTAAAGAGGATGCGGCGGACATCGGCTTTGCGTTTTACTGTGCGTACGATTATGGATTTTGTGAGGGACTGAATCCCGATTTCCAGTTCACGCGAACAAAAACCCTACTGACAGGTTACGACCATTGCAACCACGCCTACGTGCTATAGAAACCAGAATAGCAGAAAGTGAGAACTCACGATGAAAACGATCATTGAACCGTTTAAAATCAAGGTCGTCGAATCCATCAAGATGACGTCGCGGAACCAGCGGAAAGATTTTCTGGAAAAGGCAGGCTACAATCTCTTCATGATAGAGGCCGAGAACATCATCATCGACCTTCTGACAGACAGCGGAACCTCGGCCATGAGCGACGAGCAATGGGCGGGTGTGATGCGCGGGGATGAATCCTACGCCGGCGCCCGCAGCTTCTTCCGTTTCCGGGATAAGGTCAAGGAGATTACCGGATTCAAGCACGTCATTCCAACCCATCAGGGCCGGGCGGCAGAGAAAATTCTTTTCGGACTGATCTCGAAACCCGGTAAAACCATTCCTTCCAACACCCACTTCGATACAACCCGGGCCAATATCGAATACAACGGCGGCAACGCCGTCGACCTGGTCATTCCCGAGGGTAAAGACCCTCAATGCCTCCATCCTTTTAAGGGAAACATCGATCTGGACAGGCTCGACGCATTCATCAAAGAGACCGGGTCCAAGAACATCCCCGTGTGCATGCTCACGGTGACCAACAACTCAGGCGGCGGACAGCCCGTATCCATGGAGAATATCCGAAAGACCAAGGAAATCGTCTCTCAGTACGGCATCCCATTGTTTCTGGACGCGTGCCGTTTTGCGGAAAATGCCTTTTTCATCAAAAAAAGAGAATCAGGTTTCGTCGCCAAATCGTGTAAGAAAATCGCCCAGGAGATGTTCTCTCACGCCGACGGATGCACAATGAGTGCCAAGAAGGATGCCCTGGTCAACATAGGCGGCTTTCTGGCGTTGAACGACGACGACCTGGCCATGCAGGCCCGCAATGTCCTTATCGTAACCGAGGGATTCCCCACGTACGGCGGTCTGGCCGGCCGCGATCTGGAGGCCATCGCCCAGGGACTGGAGGAGGTTCTCCATGAGGATTACCTGACATACCGTGTCCGTACCGCAGAATACATGGGCGAAAAACTGGACGAGATCGGCGTTCCCTACGTCAAGCCACCCGGAGGTCACGCCATCTATCTGGATGCCAAGGCTTTTGCTCCCCACATCCCGCCTGAGAAGTTCCCAGGTCACGCTATCGCGTGTGCGCTGTACCTGGAGGGCGGCATCCGATCCTGCGAGATCGGCAGCATCATGTTCGGCAAGACGGATCCCAAGACGGGGAAGCATATTCCGCCACCCATGGAGCTCGTCCGGCTGGCTTTTCCGAGACGCGTGTACACACAGAGCCATTTTGACTTTGTCATCGAAGTCATCCAAGACGTGTTCAATAAAAGGGATCGGTTAAAAGGCTTCCGGTTTACCTACGAGGCTCCTTTCCTTCGCCATTTTACAGCACAATTTGAAACAGCCGGCTGAGCACTCGAAAAAAAGTTCGTACCTTCTGCCGAGGATGGAAGACGCATGGGCATGGAGGATTCAAACGGTATGGGAACGCGTATGAAAGGACTGACATCAAGAGTTGCCCTCGTAACCTGTGCTACCGACAGAGGATGGACGGCACGATGAACCCAGAGCAGATAACAAGAAGGGAGAGAATCAACTGAAAAATCCGTTCCAATTAGTGGCTTACTGCGGCATTCACTGCGGTACCGATTGCGAAGTGTTCGAAGCCGCTCATTCCGACAATGTAGAAAGCAAGCGTAGAATCGCAGAGGACTTAGAAAAGCATCTGGGCATCTCTATAGATCCATCTGAATTACGATGTGAGGGATGCCAGGGCCCCCTGGAGCAGATGTGGTTCGAGTGTCGCCTCTGCTTTATCCGACGATGCGCAAAAGAACAGGGTATCCCCATCTGCACGGAATGCGAACACTATCCCTGCCCTGTGCTAAACGTCCGTATCGCGGAATCGGAAAACGCACCCAAAAACCTCGAAGACATTCATCGCCTGGGATTTCAACGTTGGTTTCAGGAAAAGAATAAAATTTTTCGCACGAAATACCGTCATAGGATAGATACCAAGAAGGAATAAATCAACCCTCCATACATCTCTTCCGAATAGCCCCTCTTTATCTTCTCCACGGGTTTTTCATTTGGATAAGATCGTATAAATGTATACATTAAACCTCTGTGATTCATCCGAATATTCTCAGGAGTACATGGATGGGAAACATTCGCATCGGTATCGATCCTCTGAGATCGTTTTGTACTAACCTCTTCGTGAAAATGGGCATGCGTTCCGATGATGCGCGAATGGCAGCCGACGTTCTCGTGGCAGCGGATGTTCGGAGCATTCATTCTCACGGCGTCGGGCGCATTCTGCGTTGGGTGAACTGCATCGAATCGGGTATGATGATACCCGATGCGGAAATGGAGATCGTGCACGACACACCCACGTCCCTCGTCGTCGATGCCCACGGCGGTCCGGGGGCGCCGGTCAGCGTCAGAACGATGAAGATGGTGATAGAGAAGGCGTCAATCAGCGGGACAGCCTTCGGTTGCGTGCGGAACTCCAACCACTTCGGGATCGCCGGGTATTATGCCATGATGGCCCTGGAAAACGAGATGCTGGGCATCGCCTTGACCAACACGCCGGCGCTGGCGGTTCCCACCTTCGGCCGGCAGGTAATGTTCGGCACCAACCCCATCGCCTTTGCCGCGCCCGCAGACCGGGAAAAGGCGTTTGTACTGGACATGGCCACCAGCGTGGTTCCCCGGGGCAAGATTGAAGTGTACGACAGGAAAAACGAGCCCATACCCCTGGGATGGGCCGTTGACAAGACGGGCCGTCCCACGACCGATGCTCACAGCATCCTGGATGATATGTACCATCGTCTGGGAGGCGGTGTTCTGCCCCTGGGCGGAGCTGGAGAAGAATTCAGCGGTCACAAAGGTTTCGGATTGGCCGTGATGGTAGACATCCTCTGCGCCGCCCTTTCCGGTGCGCCCATGGGCTCCGAGCTCAGCGACACCGATCCTTCAAAACGTGTAAGTCACTTTTTCGGGGCTATTCGGATTTCGGGATTCCGCGATCCCTCAACGTTTCGTCGGGATATGGACAGAATGCTACAAAGCCTTCGTAATTGTCCGCCCGCTGAGGGCGAAAAGCGCGTCTATTTCGCCGGATTGAAAGAATTCGAGAAAGAACAAGACGCCAGAAAGCGCGGAATCCCCCTGCCGGAGAAGACGCGGAAACTTCTCCAGCGCATGGGAGAGAAATACGGCGTGACATCGCCATTTTGAATCTCTTTCCATGATGTTGATATCAGGAGCGTGTGATGAACTCTCCGTTGGTCAAGCGAGCCGTGCAGTGTGTGGATGCCAGGATAAGCATCGTCTCCAACAACGACGAGCTGATCCGCCCGAAGCAGTATTTCGAATCCATACGAGTAGAATCCCTGCGCACCAACGTGCTCGAATACAGAGAGATTCCCTGCGAGGATACCGATGCCGAGTTTGTCGTGCTCGATGATCCGGTGCTCAAACCCTCTGTCTCCATCGGCAAAGAGACCTGTGTCGCATCCGGTGATTTCACGGCGTGGGAGAAGGATTGCCATGACATCCGCTACAGCCTGTTCGGGAACCTGGGACTGTTTTTCCGTTACAGCCTGTCCGTCCTGGAACGGGCCTGCGGGATTTACAGCTTTCACGCCAGTTCGATCTATATCCCCACGACCAACACCCTCCTCCTCGTCATGGGTGGGCCCGGAGCAGGTAAAACCGTGTATCTCCTCAGGGCCGTCATGGAAGGCTGGAAGATATTCAGTACCGAAATGACCCATGTGCGGCTGACGAAAGACGGTGTCGAGTTCTACAAAGGGTCGCTCCTGGATAACGTACGGCTGGGCAGTCTGGTGTACGATTTTCCCCAAGTTGTGGATATCCTGGGCCTGAAACTCCCGGAAGTCGAGGACGCATGGGAAGAACAAATGACCATCGACCTGAGCACGCTCCAAGCCGACGATGTCTACCGGAATCCCAGGCTTCAGATCGTCAACGTTCGTATTGAATCCAACCGTCCCAAGGCCGATGTGTCCGTGATGAGCGACAAGGATTACATCATATGGACACTCTTCAAGAATGCCAGTGAAAAATTCGCACCCCCCTGGCTGATGTACGAAAGACTGCCCGTGGACGGTTGTGATGACCAAAATTTAGCCCGGGCAAGGCTGGATACGATGCGCAAGTTCATGGACAAGGCCGATCTTTTGCCTATAAAGTCGATTTACGCCGGCGTGAAAAACTGTATGGAAGGCATCGAATTTTAACCCCAGTCATCGGACAATAAAGAGAAAACCGGATCAAGGAGGAATTCTGACAATGAACATGAAATCATTCGAAGGCGTATTCCAGATGCCTGTAGGAGATAGAACGCAAAAACCACGCGAAGACGGCATCACCATGATCATAGACAAGGGTTTGGGCCTGACGGCAACGAAAGACTTGTTAGAGATGGCCGGGGATTATGTCGATATGGTGAAATTCACGTTCGGTACGTCGGCATTCATCGATATGGATACCGTAAAGAAGAAAGTCAACCTCCTGAAAGAATACGATGTGTGGACCATGCCGGGCGGTACATTCATGGAAGTGGCCCTGTGGCAGAAACAGTATTCCGCGTATTTGAAACGATGTGAGGAACTCGGGTTCAACGCCATCGAAATATCCGACGGCACCATCGAGATCGACCTGGAGATGCGGCGAGACTGCATCAAAAGGGCCATGGATATGGGATTTAAGGTGCTCACTGAAGTCGGGAAAAAAAATCCCAACGAAAAAGTCGCCCTGGACCTTATGTACAAAGAAATCACCTCGGACCTGGAATGCGGCGCTTCGAAGGTCATCGTCGAAGCCAGAGAAGCCGGTAAAGGTGTGGGTATCTTCGACGCCGACGGCAAAGTCAAGGAAGACGAGATCGACGGTATTCTGGCCGGCGTGGATGATCCGACGAAACTCGAATGGGAAGCCCCCATCAAGAACCAGCAGCAGCACCTCATTCTCCGTTTCGGAACCAACGTCAACCTGGGCAACGTGCCTCCCGCTGATATACTCGCCCTGGAAGCCCTTCGTTGTGGTTTGCGAGGGGATACTCTGAAAAAGGCCTGTCAAATCAAAGGACAGCCGATTGTAATTATTGC
>CAZTKR010000014.1:0-29953 GCA_964614115.1 uncultured bacterium
TGATAATTGGCGGCTAAGGGCATTTAAGTTAAGTCGAAAAGAAATAAATGCATATAGAGAAATATATCGTTATTATCCAATGTATGCTGAAATACTAATTTGATAACGATAAAATAATGCAACTCAGTAAAATAATTGACAGGGTTGAAAAATGTACTATCTTTTCATTGGTTTAAGCTATGAGGAATAAATCTATTAAGAAATATATTTTTTAGTTTTTCAAACAGTTTTATTACCGTTATACCCACAAAGCTTTTAGAATCATTCTATATTTACCTTTATAACTTTTCGACCTTTCCCCGACAAACAAAAAAGGAGTCATACCGCAACAGTTAATCCCTTGTTTTTAAGTCGGGCTGGAGAAGAAAGAGTTCGAACCCGCAACCTCCGGCCTTTCAGGCCGGAGCGAAGAAATACAGGAATCGATCGTTCCTGATCGATGGATATAAAAAAGAAACCGTGTCATTTGGCATTGACACGGTTTCTTTTGATTCGTTCTTATAAACGGCTCAGTATCCGACGGGCTGCTGGGTGCCGAAGCCTGGCCCCAGGAATATACTGTTGAGGAGCAGCCGGGTTGTGCCGTAGAAATACGAACGGTAGTTGGGTTCTCCGGCGAACAGGATAATCTGTCCCTTGCCATATGCTTCCCTTGTGGCGTACGCCGATTTTTCCCATCGTTTCCGGGCTTCTGGCCAAAGGAGCCCGGAGAGACGCAGATCGGACGCCTCGCTGAAGCGGGCTGCGGTTTGGACGGGTTTCTTGGAAAGGTAGGCGTAGGGTGTGTACAGGATGGCAGGTATCTGTGAATCGCATCCAAAGTTCAGCCAGTGCTCCGTGTCAAGATCGACGCGCAAGATGGCGCCCCGGGGCATGTACACTTGCTGTTTTTTATCGAGTGAGGCCAATGCTTTGACATCCGCCTTCGGTTCTTCTTTTTCCTTCTGTTTGGGCTCGTTCGTGCCGGTGCCTTCCCATATGGCCAGGCTGTCGATCTTTATGCGTTCGATACCTTTTTCCTGCAAGTAGGCAGCCTCGTATTGTGCCAGAGTCTTGAGCACCTGACGTCGCTGGCGTACTTTACTGAAGGTTCGGGTGGTGTCTGCCAAGAACGCGGTACTGTTGTCCATGCCGATGAGGGTTCCGCCGTTGGTGACCCAGTCTTTCAGTTCCTTCAGCCCCTTCTTGCCGAAAAGCTGCTGCAGCGTTTCCGGGTTGCTCCGGGTTGAGGGCAGTATGAGTACGTTGTACTTACGCAGATCGATCCGTCCAATATCCAGGATGTTCAAAATGGTGTGCTGGCACTGGAGTTCATAATCCAGTAAGTACCAGAGCGCTCCGAAGTTGGATGTATTGAACCCCGGGCCGGTCAGGAGTGCGACTCGCGACGGATAGAGAAGCCGGAATTGCGGACTCCCCAGGTCCGGGCCTTTCTCCGTGAAAGCAGTATTGACTCCCATAATTTGGACGTGGGTCGCTTGTGCCACTTTTTGAATGCCCTCCGGCAGCGTCTCAGGATTTTCGTTGATTCTCAGGAGCAGACTGCCCCGGCAGAAGGATTTTTTCTCTATCTCGAACGGTTTGTTGGCAGCGTAGATTTTGTAATCCGAGTCCAAGAGGGAGATCAGGGCGTCGACCGCATGGTCATCGCAATAATCGATGAGATAGCCGTACGCCGGCTGTGGATTCGTCACTCGACCCTCAGGCTCCAGAAGCTCACGAACGGTCGATGTTTTTACCGAGGGATAGGCTGTGGAGGTGTACGCATCCACGCCGTAGGCCATGAGCATGGACCAGGCGCTGACTTCGTACATACGGGTACCTCTGCCCTTTTCCAGGGATTCTTTCTCTTCTTGCAGGAATTTGGACGTCAGCCTCGGATCGAATTCCAGGATAGCGGTAATGAGCAGACTGAGCGGCTGATTCATTTTGATGATATACGTGCCCTGGGGCAATGTTCGGGTAACTGGTTTTGAATCCCAGTAACTCTGGAGCTGATTGATACGGAAGTCTGCCTCTGCTCTCTCGACTTCGATGCCTTGCTCCAGGAGTTTTTCCACCAGCCTGCGGGCTCGCGTTGGATTCGTTCCCGGAGTGATGTAATACGCTTGTACGTCTCCCCGTTTCGTCGTTGAGACTGCCTCTCGTTTCGTCTGATAGTAGTCCCGGAGAATCGCCTCACGATTCCTGGTAGCCGTGGTGATGTTGGCCATGGAGCTCGTGAATTGATGATGTACGGCTTCCCGGAAGGTAAGCGTGGTACCGTCGGGCCTCTTTACTTGGGTGCCCGACGTTCGGGCCTGTTCGTACAGGATGCTTACGGCACCCAGAAAGTAGCCCCACGAACTGCCGTAACCCGGGTACCATTCGTCGAACGATTCCGCGGTGTAATAACTCCAGCCGTATCGGTCGAATGCCTCGGCCTGATCTTGGGCGAAGATCGTCCACCATTTTCGTATGGTGGGCGGTAGATGCAGACTTATGGGCTCCCGGGGAGGATTGAAAAAATACGTGGAGAACGATCCCATCTCATGGGCATCGACCACGAATTGGGGATGCCACTGAAGAATCGTCTTCACACGGGCTCGGGTCTCCGACTGCGACAGGATGAACCAATCCCGATTCATGTCGAACAGGTAGTGATTCGTCCGTCCACCGGGCCAGACGCCGGAGTGAAAGATGTGCTGAGTATCCGATGTGGGCACGACCCCGTTCCATTGCTGGAGCTGGGCCAGTGTCCGTTCCCTTCCGTCGGGATTTTCGCTGGGATCGATGCCTACGATCAGTTCCTTACGGATGGTTTTAGTGGTCTCATCCGTTCCGGCGGCCAGTTGATACGCCACTTGCAAGGATGCATCGGCACCCGAGAGTTCGTTGCCGTGCACGTTGTACATCATCCAGACCACGGCAGGATTGCTGCTTATAATCTCCTGCGCCCGGGCCGAGGATTCTTTTCGCCTGGGATCGGCTAACACCGACAGGTTCTTCCGGATCTCATCAATACGCTCCATGTTCTCTTCCGAGCTGATGATGGCAACGTACAGTCGTCTTCCTTCATGAGTCTGCCCTGTCTCCAGAAGGTGAACGCGGGGCGATTTTTCAGACAGAGTCATGAGGTATTTGACGATTTCATCATAATGGGCCGGCCGTTTACCCAACGGAAATCCCAGGACGTCCTCTGGCGAAGGCACATCCTGCATGTAGGTTCCTTGAGGATAGAAAGGTCGTTCTTCCGCTTGTGAGAACAAGGCGCCGGTATTCCAGACGAATACAAACGCCAACACCCAGACAAGGACGGGTAATGGATGGTTATGATGTGTGTGGTTCATGGCAGATATCCTCCTGAACTAATGAAAGTATAGATTCTTTTATTTGCTTAAAAACCATGTCCGTATAGAGATGGTTGCTGTGCGGCATGAGATGAATGCCGTCCTCTTGCAAGAATTCCTTGAGGCGGATTTTTCTCCTTTTGACGAGAATATGCAGATCGATGATGGAAGCCTCAAGTTCGCAGGCCGTTTCTCTTATGGCATCGTTACACGGAGCATGGTTCGTCCGAAGGGACCGTCTGTTCCCCTGCCGTACCGATCCGGTTCCCAGGGGATGGTTTACGATGAAGACACAATGTCCGTTTCGTGCATAAGCGATGGAATTCAGTCAGGTTTTTTTTGAATTCTTCGATTCCTACGCGTGGTACGCGCGTCCATTCTCTTACGTTGCTGTCGTTGATGCCAAATTCAACGAGGAGAACACCCGGAAGAAGCGGGATCACATCTTCCAAGAATCTGTCCAAAGCCAATGCCATTGTATGTGTCCCGATACCTTTGTTGTATACGATAGATGTGTGCGGGTACCATTCATCCATTTTGTTATGCAGCAAGGCAGGCCACTGATTGGTAATTGCGAATTCGGAGGCTTGGGTTATCGAATCCCCGAAACAGATGATGTTCATTACAATATGCCTTAAGACGACTCGATCTTCCTGGATTGGAATGCTTTGAAGGATGAAAGCAGTCATTCAGGGAGATACGTAAAAGTAATTGGATTAAAATACTACTTTCGTCGGTATAATGCAAGAAAAATAGCAGGGGAGACGACCGAAAGATGCCCCTGGATACGGATCGTTCGCTTTTTTATCGAACCATCATGAAGATGTCGGCTGTTTGTTTCTTTAATCAGATTTTACTATTTGTCGGCAGGTGTACGTCTCGATTCTTAAACGGGATTGTTATTGATGTTGGTCGGTTTTTGAGTGAGCTTCTTCTTAATTGTTCCAGCTCCAGCTCACACCGATGGAGGGCAGCAGAGGAAACCAATGTACGGAAAGCTTGCTTATTGTGTTCGGGGGATGGTCATCCGACGGTGTGTGTATCAGATAATCGTAGTAGGCCACGTTCTTGCGGTTGTAGAGATTCATGATTTCAAGAAACGCCGTGACGCGTCCCCTGGGTGTATTGAAATGCCGATTGATACGTACATCCATGCGATGATAAGCCGGATAACGAGATCCGTGATACTCTCCCATGCTCGCACGCTTGTATTCGTCTCCGACCAAAACCAACTCTGTATAGGGACAACCCGTATGGTATTCCCAGGCAATATTGAATTGCCAGTTGTGGGTAGGTCGGTAATTAATATCGAAGTAGACGGTGTGACGCTGGTCGTATGCGCCGGGGAAAATGCGATCGTAATGCCGTATCCAGGTATGGTTTATGATATCCGTCACATGATCCGATACGTCGGAAAGGGCATAGCTGGCCCACCAGGTAAATTTTCCACCCGACACTTTTTTAACGTAAATTTCGATTCCCCGCGCCGTCGAACCGTTCATGAAAATTTTAAGACGATCGGAGGACATCTCAGGGAAAATCTCATTATACCGCTGCCAGTTCCGATAGATGGGTCGCAAGTGGGATAATTGTTTGTAATAACCCTCTATCCTCAAACGGATTCCCGGCATGAACTCGTGCTCCAAACCGATGATGGTGTGTTCAGCACGTGCTGCTGCCGGAACAAATTGTGTTTCGCCGTCCTGTACATACAGTTCGTGTATACCTTGGGTCTGATGGAAATGACCCCATCCACCACGAATACACGTCTTGGGTCCCAGCGCAAACACCAGGTTTATTCGTGGGTTTAATAGTCGATCATTGGTGTAAGATGTATAATCATAACGGAGCCCCACCTCTGCGGTCAGGGATGACACGATGCGGTAACGATTGGAGAGGTACAAACCGAGTTTGTGTCCCGAGGGCCGCAACGAAATTTTTGTTTTGTTCGATGGATCGTCGTAGGAATAATATTGACCGTCCTGTATAATGCTGTTGTATTCGTATTCTGCGGAGAGCATTTGAACATCCATACCCCACGTGAGATACGTGGATGGATCGACCTCCAGATTCCAGTCCTGCTTAAAGCCGTAGAAGCTGAATTCTCGTTTGTCCGTGACCATAAAATCATCATCATCATTCACGGTCTGTGCTTGCATGGCTTCCCGATTATGGCTGATGCGGCCCGTTGAAATGATGGTTCGTACGAACATCCGTGGATTCAGGATGGATTGAAGTGTTAGCCAGCCGTATGTACTGCCGTATCGGGTATTCACACCCTCTTTATAGAAATCGATCCGGTCGTCAGCGTGCAGGATGTGAAAGGCCAGTTTGTTTTTCTCGTTGAGCTGATTCTCGACTTTACCGAGAAAGTCGTAATACACATTACCGGGTTGGTATTCGCTGGGTCCGGTAATCTTTAACAGATTGTTGAGGTATCCTCTGCGTCCCGAGAACAGCCACGCTCCCTTGTTGTTGTTGAATGAGCCTTCCGAAAATACCCGTGCGTTCATCAGACTGAAGCCTATCGAGTATCGCTGCTCGTCCCGTTCGGGCGATTTTGAAGTAATCTTAAAAACGCCGCTCATCCGGTCACCGTAGGCGGCCGAAAAGGCTCCCGTCATCAGATCAATGCTTTCGATAGCGGCGGCGTCGATGATACTCAAAGCACCACCGAAGATATCTTTCAGATGGAACGGTTCGTACACCTGGAGTCCGTCGATGAGCGTTAGAATTTGATCGTGCCCGCCACCCCGAACCGTGAATCGGGAAGAGAATTCGTTGGATGTGAGTCCGGGCAGCCGTTTAACGGCCCGGTATATATCATCGCCAAGCTGTGGCAGGGTTTCGATATCCCGGCGTGTCAATGTTTGGCTGATGGTTGGTGTGGATCCCATGATGGCAAAACGGCTGGGCATCACGACCAGTTCTCTGAGTCGGAGTGGCTGCATGTTCATTTCGATATCGAAGTGAGACCGGGTGCTGTTCGATACCTGAATGTTGGGTATGGCTTCTCGAGCGTACCCGATGAACATACAATTCAAATCATAAGAGCCGTCGGGAATGCCGTAGATGATAAATTCCCCGTTCTCGTTCGTCGATGATCCCAACGTGGTGCCGGCCAGGAAGACGTTAGCGCCCCTCAAGTACGCTCTCGATGCGGCGTCGATAACGCGGCCTTCGATGATACCTTTTCCCATGAAACTGGAATTCTTTTTATAGAGCACGACGCGCTTGTCGGATTGAAATCGAAAAGAGATATCGGACTGCTTGGTGATGTATTTCAGTGCGTCATCGAAAGGCGTATTTTCAAATCGGCAGGATATCGTTTTACCATCGACCAGTTTATCATCGTACACGAATTTGGCATCTGTCTGTTTGCTGATATCTTCCAGCACCAGTCGCAGAGGATGGTTTTTACAGTGCAGCGTCACCCGCTTGTTCTGTATAGACGGGCTGGCCCATAAAAGGGTGCAGCTCACGCCCGCGTTGAACACGAGGATGACGATTTTCCGGATAAATTTTTTCATGTTGCGCGATATCTTCTATCTTGCCAGAATGTAATCGCCCTTATCTACCATGTACCGTATGTTCAACGTCAAACAAATGCTCGACAAAATTTCATCAATCGTGGCATCTTCAAAATCAGCCGTCATCGTTCGATGGGTCAGAGACGGATCGGCAAACTCGATGGATACATCGAACTTGCGCTGCAATTCGTCCACGATCTCGCTGAGCGGTGTTTTTATGAACACCAGTTGATCCCTGAGCCAACCCAGAGAATAATGGGTGTCGACGTCCGTGGGAGGCTGCGGTGGACTTCGTCCGATGACTTTGCTCATCTGTCCTTTTGTGATCTCAACCTCGACACTCTTTGAAATAAGGGAGCTTAAACGTACGAGTCCCTCCTTCACGATGACGCGGGTTTCCTCCCCTCTGGCCCAGACGTTGAATTGGGTGCCAAGGACCGTGGTCTTGGCGTGTTGTGTGATGACGGTGAAGGGCCTTTCGTCGGGAATTACAGAAAAGTAAGCTTCTCCTATCAGCCTGACGGTTCTCTCGGTAGCCGAATCTGTTTTTGGATACTGAATTCGGCTTCCGCTGTTCAATACGACGCGGGTTCCATCGGATAACGTGACTTCTTGCGTTTGTGTATTCCGAGTCATCACAGTATGATACGAGGATTTCAACAGAGCGCTTTTCCATAGAAAGAGACCCATGGCTACTATCAGTATGGCTGCCCCCGAGGCAAGGGCCGGACGGTATTTCAATTCGAATAAGTTGGCTAAAAGCCGGTCGATGTTCATAAACATTTTCGAGAATGAACGCTCCTTTTCGAGTCTGGGCAGGGATGCCTCGAATCTCTGCCAAGCTGCTTCCACGTTCGGTTCAAACGGCATGGGGGTGTGCTTTTGTCGCTCCCAGGTTTTCACCCAACGGTCATATTCCTGCTGACGCTCGGGGGACTGCTGGAACCACCTGTCCAGGGCCTTCTTTTGTTTGGGGGTAATGTTCCCCGTTATGGCCCTGACGCTGAGTTTAAAGTACTTGGATGCATTCATTTTTATATCCTGTCTCTTTCACGCTCTCTAAATGTATGACGTCTCAGGAGCGGAAAAACCTCCATGGATAACCCTAAATAATGTATGAAAGATATCCGAGTATTTCAGCATGATAAACGAGTCCTTAGAATCCGCAACGCTCTTCCGATGCGGCTCTCTACGGCCTTGATGGAAATATGGCAGACGCTGGCAATTTCATTGTACTTCAAGCCTTCGAACCGACTGAGGATGAAGACCGTCCGGAGTTTTTCGGGCAAACTGTCTATGGCCGATTCGATATCGATCCTCAAGTCGTTGTCACGACTGTATGCGGGGGATTGTTTCGCGATTTGTTGGACGATATACTCGGTTTGATGGGTCTTTTTCCGGTATCGGTCGATGATGAGATTATTGGCCATCCGGTACAAGTATGCCTTCAGGGACTTATGGATCGTGAGTCTGTGCCGGTTCACCCACAGTCGTGTAAAGATTTCTTGAACCAGGTCCTCTGCGATATCCACGGAGTTCGTGCGGGTCCATACAAAATTGCACAGACGGCTGTAATAGCGGTAGTATACCACCTTGAACGCGGCGAGGTCCGATTCTTTTGTCAGGCGGGTCAGATTCTCGTCGGATAATGATTCATACTGCGACATTATAAAAACCTGTCGAAGGGCTTCCTTATTTCTTCAGCTCAAGACTAAGTATAAAATTCCGTCCGGGGCCGTTCAATCCGGAGCCGTGTTCTCGATAGTTCACATCCGCGATATTTTCGACGGCAAACTGACATTTCCCGAAGTTTCCGAGATGGTATCCCATGCGAACATTCACGGTCTGCCATCCGGGTGTTCCTCCCTGTGGAATGCGGGGGTCGTCCAGATCGTCGGCTGAAAGACGATCCTGTTTTTGGGCGAAACGCATATATACGTTAACGTCATACGACGGCTTTTTCCAACGAAAACCCACCAGGCCGAACAGGGGAGGAATACCCCCGATCGGTTCGTCCTCTGTCGTATTGTGCCCGTACGTATAGGTCGCATTCCCGTGGAACATGAGCGATTCCAGGAATCGAACGTTCACCGTGGCCTCGATGCCCCGAATGAAGGCATTGCCGATGTTCTGCTTGGACTTCACCTTGTAGAGCGCATCGTTTATCTCAATCGTCGATGAACCGTGATACGTGGTTTCGGCGCTGGCGATCAGGTCGGTGATACGTGTATAATATACGGAAACATCGGCCTTGAAGCGGTCGATATCCACCTTGAAGCCACCGTCGATACTCAGCATTTTCTCCGGTTCCAACTCGGAGTTGGGGACTTCGTAGATATTGCCCTTGGACTCCCCCAGTTTGGAAATATCGCTCAGGTTTGGGGCGCGGAAGGCTTGACCGATGTTTATGTTGAGATAGACATGATCCACCAGTTGCGCCGTCGTACCGAGATTTCCTGTAAAAGACCGGAATGTCTGTCGTATATCCCCTGGCGAGAGTGCCGGATCGTTCCCTGGAATCGTAAAATGCGTCGTAAACGTGCTGTACCGTATGCCCGGAGTGACGGTCCACCGGGGCGAGATGCGCACTTCATCCTGCAGGAAAAACCCAAAACTGTTGTACGTGGCACCGTCGGGATACCTCGCCTGGAGATCGATATCCACAGTGCCCGTGTTCAAATCCATGTAGGTTCTCCGGCTCCCGACGTTATCCAGATATATGTCCATGCCGTAGGTCAAAAAGTGTCTCCGCAGCAATGTGTTGCATTGAAGGAGAAGCCCCAGGGTTCGGACGTCCACCCATTCTTTTGTCAGGGGAGATGCGGTTTCTTTCTGGATTTCCCGTCCTTCTTTCTGTCTGTGGTACGAGAGGGATGCCCGGAAAGACGTCATCCACGTGGTTTGCAGTCGGTTCTCGTACGTCAGGTAGGCGAGGTTTCGGATTTGAGGATGGTAGAGCCAGCGTTCGTATCCGCTGTTTTCGTACTGGTCGTAGCGCGGCACTTCATTCTGCCTGGACTGTTGATAAGCCAGTATAAACGTTTGAGAGGGGGACAGGCTGTAAACCAGTTTTGAGTCAAAATCGTAGGCCGTGAATCCGCTGGGACTCTGCTTCAGGCCGTTGGTGGATTTTTCCAGCTGGGGGTATTGGCTATTTCCCCCGCGCCGGAGATCGCCGTAATCTTTGTAGCTGAAACCGGTCAACAACGCGACTTTCTTGTTTCGGATGGATAATTCGGCCCGGGCAGACTTTTCCTCATCGGCCGAGGCATAACGGCTGAGGAGCCTATAGTCCACCGACAGGCCGGAGCCTTGGAGATTGGGCAGTCGGGTGATGGCATGGATGGTGCCGCCCATGGCATCGCTACCGTATTGGACGGATGTGGGCCCGCGAACCACCTCGACTTGACCGATGATGTTCTCATCCACGGTTGTCAGGTACTGATGATTGCCCAGCCTGTACGTGGCGTTGTTGAGGCGGATACCATCCACCAGGATTAATATTTGATTCGAGCTGAGCCCGCGAATGATGGCCGACCCGCCGCCGTGGTTTGTTTTTTGTATAAAAATGCCTGTCTCCTCACGCAGAGCCTCGGCCGTGGTTTTGGCATTCCGTTCTCGAATTCTGACCTGGGGTATGAAATTCATGGGCTTGGATACTTCCATGAGGCTCCGGTCGGTCCGAGTAGCCGTAATCACGATGCCGTCCAGTTTGACGATATCATATTCCAACACGATCGTCGATAGATTCAGAACACGGTTGTCCTGTATTTCAAGATCGCTGATGACTTTTGTCTTGAAACCGATGTGATCCAATTTCAACGTATAACATCCGGGTTTGATGTGTTCGATGGAAAAATAACCGTTTTTATCGCTTACGTCACCTATAAAAGTGTCCTCCAGGATGGCCTGTAAGTTAGAGATGGGCTTGCCCTGGGCGTCGACAACCGTTCCTTCGATTTTTCCAAAACGCGATCCTGCCACGGCCGTTTTTATTATCACCATCAGGATAAAAACTGCGAGCCACTGAAATCTAAACGTTTGTATATGCTTCAACATCCGGTTTTTATGAGGCGTATCCGTTTTATTCTTTGTACGCATAGTAGACGAGCGAGTTATCGTGGGTAGACATGATCGATTCTTTCTCTATAGTAATACGTGTGAATCCGACATTTCCCAGCATAAGTCGGAATTCTTCCCGCCCGTACCAGCGCAGGCTCAGTTCGTCCAGATAGGTTTCTGTCAACCGGCCCTTGCGGTAGAGTTCGTATTTATACCGGCCTCTCTGAATCTGATTTTCATAGTCCATGTCTGTGCATGCGTGGCACAGGAAGGTTTCATCACCGTTCCGGGCTGTTCGTCCCAGCGTCCACACGCCGCTCTTTCCGTTGGGAGTTTCCGACCACAGAGGGAAGAGATCGAGGACAAAGCGACCGCCGGGCTCCAGATGATCATAAACGGTATGCAGGCTTGTCATGGCCATATCGAAGTCGTCCACGAGTTGAAACGAACCCCCGGAGATGAAGATCAACGCGTACTGCTTGTCGATCTTAAAATCGACCAGGTCATGCCGATACAGGGTGGTCGACAGGTCCATGGTATTCAGTTTTTCCTGGCAGATATCCAGCATGTCCTGGGAAATGTCCAATCCGTCGATGGCCGCGCCTGCCTTCAGGAAGGGAACGAGCAGGCGGCCCGTACCGCAAGCCAACTCCAGGACAGCGCCGTCGGCCTCTTCGACGATGGGTGTGTAGAATGCGATATCCTGGTGCTCGTTCTCCAGGAGTTTATCGTACCAGCGGGCGACGAGGCCGTGGTAATGGTTTTTAGGGTTGACCTTATTCATGGCGACCTTTCGGATTTCATGCGTCCATTGAAAGACGTGAATGTAGAAGCTGACGAAACGTCCTACTTTGTCTCCGCCAGCGGACTGGATACAACGGGCATTTTGGGTGTAAAATCGTGCTTCGCATTCTCGACTTCGAGTTCCTCCAAGAGCAGTGATTCAGGGACGATGAAGGAGGCCGGCACGCCCTGGGTGGATATGCGTCTGGCGTAAGAGTACCAAACATCGATACCGCCTACGGCCGGTACCAGCGTGTTGTATACGAAGCGTTCGTTGGAAGCTCCCAGGAGGTGACGCAATGTGCTGAGAGACACATCGCCCAGCTTGACGGATCGGACGGGCTCTTCCCGTCCGTCTTCCACAGAAACACGGTAGACGAGGATAGGTTCTGTCAGGGCCGTCGGTCGTGAAGAACCGCCTCTTGTCGTCAGCCACGCCATGGGATCCATGCGGAGATCAATACCGCTAATGGGGCACGCAAGTTTGCGTACGATGATGGCGTAGTCCAATCCTTCCTCCCGGGCCAGTTCTAAAAGCATTTTTTTCATCTCTTTTACCGGCTTGCCCTGGGATGTCGATACCGAAATCACGCTGGGGCCCAGAGCGCTGGACGCCATCAGGCCCGTGGCGATTATGGGCCGCCGATGGCCGTTGGATGTTTTTATTTTCGGTGTGGGCATTCGGTCGTGCAGGAGCGTTTTCAGCATGCCGTTTTCCACGAGGAGGATTTCTTGTGGCGCCCGGACGCCCTCGCCATCCACGACTGTGGTTCCGATGAGGTTTTTACCTCGATGGGTTTGTTTGCCTGGCAGTGCTTTGATGGAGAGATCGCGGGATAGAATGCGCCGGTCGATGTTTTCTTCCAGAAGCCTTCCCGATGTTTCGCTGAGATACCGGGCACTTCGGGCATCGCTGACCGCGGGTTTACGGTGGGATAGCAGTCCGTTGACGCCAGTGAAGAGTCTTTGTGTGAAAAATTCGGCCACGGCCTGTCCTTCCAGCAAGATAGGGCCCATATAGGAGTCGTCGAACGTCGGAGCCGTGCGCAGGACGACCATTTCCTCGGCCATGGCCTTGATGCCGTTTTCCATGGCTGAGAGTGAGGGCAGGTCGGCGGGGGTCAATCCGTAGTAGAGCACATGATCGTTCAGGGGTTCCCCGTCCACAGCCTGGGTCGAGGCGTTGATGGACACACTGGACAGGGTCAGGGGCTGCAGGGTCTCGGTGCCCTCGTTGTTGATGAAGTACACGTTGGCCTGATACAGGAATACGCGGACCTGGGAGGAATACAGATCGGGATAACCCCGGAAGATGCGGGAGAGCGCGACGGCGTGGTTTTCCCATCGCGGGCGATCCATTTCCAGCACTCGGGGTGGCTGGGTCACCTGGATAGCGGGCGCTTTAGAGAAATCATCCAAGGCTTCCGCCTCTTGGGTGAGATTCTGTTGCTGGAGAGCGGCTTTCTTCCGTTCGTAGTTTTCGGAGGCAATCTTATACACATTATCCGTGGCAATCCACAGGGCACGCCGGATGCCCTGATAATCATCCTCCAGAGGCAGGGCATCGGCGTTCTGCAGCCTCGTCCGCCGGTAAGAGCCCCCTCCGAAATCCAGGAAATTTTCGTCCGTACGACTGTAACTGCCCACCATCACGCGTACACTGTGATTGCGGTAGCGGTTCTCGTCGGATCGGACGACGGCACCCAGTGTGGCCGTTACCGTCATCGTCTTGACGTCCCGGATCGTATAACTGATGTAAAAAGGGGACTCCAGGTTTTCCAGTGTAAGGCGTTCCACGTTGCGGGCCATTTCATCCCGCATGGCCCGTTGTATAATGTCTCTCGTTGATTTTTCTGCGGCAAAGAGCGATAGACTCATGCAGATTGCTAACGCATATCCGAGTCGGGAGGTATACCGTTTATTCTTAAATATCATTGACGTTTCCTTGTCTTTGTTGTCCGACATCGATTCGGGATTCATTTTCCGGTTTCGATGTCCGGTCTGGGCAGAATGGGCGGGCGTTCCTGGGACTTTGTCTTTTTCTGCACTTCGATCTGGGACACGAGCATGGCCGGAGCCACGGCAGATACGGGTACTTGACCGGACTCTGCTCCACACAGACCCGTGAAGATGTCGAATTGATCCCCGGTGTCTGATATCATGGAGAACATGACCAGGGGTGTTCCGACGAGGTCCACGCCGCGTACGAGTTCGTCGGGCCTGCCGTCCGTGTAGACGCGGTACACCTCGATTGGCAGGACGTTGAACATGTTGGGCAGGGATCGTCCCGTATACGTGAAACCTCCTTGAATATCCTGGAAAAGGAGGCCGAAAAGCTTGCCCTGTTTTTCACATTCGGCGATGAGCTTCTGCCGCAGCCTGTCTTCTGGAACGGTCTGGGACGCTGTGATAATCATATTAGACTGCCTGGACACGGGTCGATACCCGGCCTGGGCACGGCCGTGGCCGTTGGAGCGGGGAAAGTTTTCGATGGGCGAGCGGGACATCAGAAATGCCTTGAACACACCCGAATCGACCACCGTGACACTGCGAGCCCGAACGCCCTCGTCGTCGTACAGGTAATGGCCCAACAGGTACTGTCCGTTAAACCGACGATTCGTGGGATCGAACGTCACACGGAAATCCTGGGGAAGAATCCGTTCTCCCACTTTATTCTTGAACGTCTGGCCTTCTTCTTCGCTTTTCTGGCGATGCCCTTCGACCCGGTGGCCGAAGACTTCGTGGAAGAACACACCGGCAGCGCGGCCCGAGAGGATCGCCGGCCCCGTGTACGGATCGACGATGGGCGCGTCCTGCAGAGCATCGAGTTTCTGCATCATCTTGCCCACGTCATCCAGGATGGTCTGGTCGTCGGGAAGACCGCCGGGTTCAAAAGCGAAGTAGCTCCTGTAGAGCGGCAGTTCCATGCCGTCTTTGGATTTGATGAAGGCGTTGATGATGAGCCTGGAATACATCAGATTCTGGGCCAGCCGAGTTCCCTCGGTGGTCACCAGATACTTCCGCTCCACGGTGAAGCTGAAGGTGGCCTGGGCATCGTAGATATCGGCGTTATCCAAGAAAGGTCGTGTATAGGTCTTGATTTTCGTCTCCCAGAGCGAACGATCGGGCAAGAGCGTTTCGATATTTACGGGCTGTTCGTAATAGACGGTCGGTTCGGACAACCTTGAAAAATCGGCAGACGTATCTTCCTCTGCCACTTTAACGGCGACGTTGGCCTTGACTTTGGTAAACCGCTCCACGGCTTGGCGGTATTCCCGGTTGGTCTCCTGCCACAGAATGGCACGGATCGCTTCGGGATCGTTCTGAAGGGGGATGCGAAGGAATCCGCCGTACCGCACCATGAACTGGTCGAAAGGATCGTCCCGCAGTTCGTGGAAGTTGTCCATCTGGTAATCGCCCACGCGGACGATGACAGACAGCAGCCGGTGCTCGGAACTCTCGGATTCCGTCAACACTCCAAAAGACGCACTCACCGTGGTTTGATGAACATCGCTGACGGCATAACTGATGAAGTAGGGCGGTGTCTCCTGAGATTGGAGGGCGGTCATCTCTCGTTCCAGCTCATCCTGCAGGATATCCATCAGACGATCCTGGGCCGTGAGAGGCGTGATGTTCAGCAGCAGTCCCGCCAAGCCGAGGATCGCCACAGGAACACCTTCCAGAAGCATTTTATGAATATGTCGCAATCAATCCTCCTGTAAAATTTCATTATATTATTGGAAAAAATATACATAAGTCTGCAAGTAATGTCAAGGCGATTTTGTATCGCATCCAGCGCGGCAGGAAAAGGGAATTGACAAACGTTCAAAATATCGTTATACTATGACACGAAATAGTCAACCATCTCAAACAGTATCGGGCACGCTGTTTTGTAGGATTACCATCGAGCGGTGAAGGCATGACATCCCAAAACATACAAATCACGGATGGGGGGTTGGACATAACGCTTCGGGAAGTACGGGAAGACTGGGAATACCAGGCATGCGTAGACCTCCAGAAGGCGACGTGGGGTGATTGCCCGGGAGAAATCATATACCGGACGACCTTCATCATCAGCCAGAAGGTCGGAGGCATCACGGCGGGTGCCTTCGATGCGAAGAACCGTTTGCTGGGCTTCGTGTTTGGATTGACCGGCATACAGAGTGGACGCCCGGTTCACTGGTCGCATCAACTGGCCGTGCGCAACGACTACCGGGGACAGGGTATCGGACGCCGGTTAAAGCTTTACCAGCGGGAATGGCTCCTGAATAGGGGGGTTGAAATCATGCAGTGGACGTACGATCCACTGGTGGCCCGGAATGCTCATTTTAATCTGAACCGGCTGGGCGCACGCATCAACGAGTACGTGATCAACATATACGGTGAAACCACCGGTGATATATTGAGCAAGGGTATCGGTACGGATCGATTCATCGTGGAATGGCGGATGGCGGAAGAGCATGCCGTGAATACAATCCAGGGGAAACGAGAGAAAGCCCACCGAGCATCGACCGATGTGCCCATCCTGAACACGGCCAAGGACAAAGATGGCACGGTGACGCCCGTGGACAATTCACTCGACGAACATCCTGCGGTTCGCGTCGAAGTGCCCGGTCATATTCTGGCCATTCAGAATGCGTCTCTCGATTTGGCAGCCCGATGGCGGGCCAATACACGGCGTGTGTTCACGCATTACCTTGATCGAGGCTACGGTATCGATTCTTTTTATCGTGAGCCGGACAGCCGGCGGTGCTTTTACGTACTGAAGAAGCCATGACAGTTATCAACCGGGAAGGAAGAAGATGCTGAGAATCAAACAGATCACCCTGCGGGAAGTCGTATTACCGTTGAAAGAACCGTTTCAAATCTCGTCGGGAACGCAGAAGGATCGCCGTATTTTTCTTATCACCCTCGAAGACACCGACGGCAGGATCGGATGGGGCGAGTGCGTAGCGGGTGAGGCACCCAATTATTCTCCAGAAACCATCGACACGGCCTGGCTGATCGTCCGGGAGTGGGTCGCTCCTCGAATCCTGGATAAACCGTTCGGGAATCCCTGTGATATCCATGCTGCCCTCGAGAAGGATTTTCGAGGCCACAAGATGGCCAAGGCGGGCGTGGAGATGGCCGCATGGGAGCTGGCGGCTCACATTCAGGGCGAGCCGCTGGCACGGCTTTTAGGGGGTGAGCGGGAAAAGGTGGCTGTGGGCATTTCCATCGGCATACAGGAAAGCCCGGAACGACTCGTTGAAAAAGTAAAAACATGCCTGGCCCAGGGTTACCGAAAAATCAAGATCAAAATCATGCCAGGAAAAGACGTGGTGTATGTCAAGGCCGTGCGTGAGGCCGTCGGCCTCGACGCGCCCCTGATGGTGGATGCCAACAATGCCTACACGCTGGACGATGCCGACACGTTGAAACAGCTGGACGAGTTCGGGCTGGTCATGATCGAACAACCCCTGGCCTGGGATGATGTGGTAAGGCATGCGGAACTCCAGGCACAAATGAAGACCCCCATCTGTCTGGACGAATCCATCACGGGTGTCGACAAGGCGGAGGACATGATCCGTCTGGGAAGCGGCCGGATCGTCAACATCAAGCCTGGCCGGGTCGGGGGGTTCACGGCTTCCCGAGCGATTCACGATCTCTGCCAGCGCCACAGGATTCCGGTCTGGTGCGGCGGCATGCTGGAGAGCGGCGTGGGACGGGCACACAACGTAGCTCTGGCATCGCTATCGAACTTTACGATTCCGGGCGATATTTCGCCCAGCTCCCGGTACTGGGAGAAGGACATCGTCGTTCCCGAATGGACGATGGAGGACGGGTATATCACCGTTCCATGGGACAAGCCAGGCATGGGCGTTTCCGTGGACATCGATCGGGTGGACGATCTGACGGTACGATCCGAGACATTGCCGGCCTCATAAAAACATCAGAAGAACGGGATAGCATCCCATGCGTCAATCGGAATCGCATCCACATTTATCCGAGGGGATTCGACCATTATTCTCACCCTCGCTTTACGAAAAGCTCCTGGCTCTGCGTCATGAACTGCATCGGCATCCCGAACTGGCCTTCCAGGAAGAGCGGACGGCAAGCCGTCTTTACGATGAACTGGCAGCGCTGAAGCCGATGGAGGTTCGTCGTGTGGCCGGCACGGGTGTCGTCGCCAGGATCGCGGGCAGGCATCCCGGGGCCAAGGTTGTGGCCCTGCGGGGAGACATCGATGCGCTGCCCATCCAGGAGGCGACGGATCTGCCCTATGCATCGCAGAACGACGGGATCATGCATGCCTGCGGGCATGACGTACACGCTTCCTGGGTTGTTGGCGCGGCCTGTCTACTGTCGGAGAATCCGGCCTGGGGCGATGTCCTGATCGTCCTGCAGCCGGCTGAGGAGTCGGGACAGGGCGCGGTGAAGGTTATTGAGAGCGGTGCTCTGGACGGTGTTTCGGCGATCTTCGGAGGGCACGTGGATCGGCGTTTTGAGATGGGTCGTGTGGTCGCGCAGCCGGGGCCCATGGGGGCCAGCACGGATTCCTTCGAGATCGATCTCCTGGGCAGACCGGGCCACGGAGCCCGTCCGCACGAGGCCGTCGATCCCGTCGTGGGATTGGGCGCGTTGATCATGGCGCTCCAGACCATCGTATCCAGAAAGATCGATCCGGCATCGCCTGCGGTCGTTTCCATCGGCCAGATTACCGGCGGCAGTGCTCCGAACATTATACCTGCCAAGGTGAGCATGGCGGGTACACTCCGGGCGGTTCATCCCAAGACACGACAGTTACTCATGGATGAGGTTCAAAAAATCACAAAATCGACGGCTGCTGCCTATAACCTGAAAGTCGACATACGGTTCGGGAACGGAACGCCCCCGGTCATCAATCAAACCGAACCGGCCGGTTGGGCCAGGCACGCCGCTGAATCGCTCCTGGGCGAGGGCGCTGTCGTACCCATGAAATACCAGAACATGGGCGGCGAGGATTTTGCGTACTACCTGGAAAAGATACCAGGGGCTTTTCTCCGCGTCGGGGCCTGCGAACCCGGCGGGGAGCCGATAGCGGCCCATTCCCCTCATTTTTACGTGCCCGATGAAACCGTTTTTCTCGGTGCGGCACTGATGGCAGAGGTCGCCAGGGTTGCATCGGACGCCATGAACGATTGAACTTTCTCATCGAATCCAACGGCCCGGATATAGCGTGGGTGAGGACAATGCCCTTGACACCGCACATCAGCCCGGAAACAGAAGGGGACGAACCGGACATCACGGTCGTTAATGACCGGGCCTTCGGTCAGAAGGATGAAGGAAGACTCGTCCAAAAACTGCGAAGAACGGAAGCGTTTCTACCGGATTTATCCCTCGTCGCTGAAATCGAAGGTCGAATTGTCGGGCATATTCTATTCTATCCGGTTGTTATCAGCACTCCCGACGGCGATCATCCGACGCTGTCGCTGGCACCCATGTCCGTCCTGCCCGAATACCAGAACAAGGGAATCGGCAGTGCACTGGTGAGAGAAGGACTGCGGATTGCCAAGGACTTGAATTTTACATCGGTCATCGTCATCGGACATCCCCATTATTATCCACGATTTGGGTTTCGGAAGGCCGGCCGTCGGGGCTTGCGATCCCCGTTCGACGTCCCGGAAGAAGCCTTCATGGCCATGGAGCTTGTGGAACGTGCGCTGAAGGATAAGGGCGGGATCGTCCAGTATCCGAAAGAATTCGAAGAGCTTTAATCTCCTTCATTGCTGTTATTCCCGCTCCTTACGATTTTCTCTATATTCTCATTGTACCGGACTGTATCTCGTTCGGAGGCGCGCATCTGGCGTTTTGTACTCCTTGTTGAAATCACGCAGAATTCATCCCTCATCCGATAAGGGACACAACGGTTTGGTGTATTTTTCGTATAATGGAAATGTCCGATGATGGTCGGTTTTATCTGGCAGTGGTTCCGTGCAAGAACCGATGATGACAGAATAATCGATGTAAAATAGCTTGAACGTTATGAAAATAATAATGATCTTTGATTAAACCATATACGCGTATTACCGGTCTAACAGGTGAAACAAGGATGGCTGACTGGATGCAGGAAAAAGAAATCGTACGACGATGCCAGGAAGGAGATATCGAGGCTTACAGGATGATCTATGACCGGTACGAACAGCCGCTTCTGCATACGGCGTACCGAATGCTGGGACAACAGCAGGATGCCGAAGATGCGGTCCAGACAACGTTCATAAAACTCTATCGCAGCATCGGGAATTTCAGGTATCGCGCCAAATTCAGTACGTATCTGTTCCGTATCTTGATGAATGTATGCTTCGATGAGCTGGAGAAGAAGAATCGGATGAAAACGCAGGATTTGGACACCATCAGCCCGTCACACCGCCCCAACCATGATGTGCGTCTGGCGCTGGAAAACGCCATCGATGGACTTCCTGAGCAGCAGCGGGCCTGTTTCGTGCTGTTTGCCATGGAAGAACTCAAGCAGACCGAGATTGCGGAAATCATGGGGCTGAGTCTGGGAGGTGTGAAGTCCAACATTCATCATGCCAAGATGCGATTGCGTCATGTGTTAACCGATAATCAGGAGATTCGATGATGGTGAATCGCTCCATCCATCACAAAACCGCACACGTCACGGCAAAGAAAATCGCCAATCTCATCCTTATCCTATGGGGAATGCCCGTCTTCCTGCATGCCCAGCAGACAGCGGATACGCTGTTCAATCCAGTCATCCCACATCCGGCGTATCCCCAGGGCCAGGGGCCCGTCGTCCTCATCGATGAGGCCCACTATAATTTTCATACACTGGGAGGCAGGTACCGGGCATTCGGAAGAGTACTCCAATGTGACGGGTACATCGTAAAATCCTCGTCCGCTTCCTTGGATAAGGCGTCCTTGGAAGGGGCCGACGTCCTGGTTGTCTCCAACGCACTCCACGAGCGTAACGTCGAAGACTGGTCACTCCCCACGCCATCGGCGTTCACGCAGGACGAAATCAAGGCCGTTTCCGAGTGGGTCGAAAGCGGGGGCAGCCTGTTCCTCATCGCCGATCATATGCCCTTTCCCGGGGCAGCGGAAGCGCTGGCAGCCGCGTTCGGGTTTCGGTTCAACAACGGATTTGCCATCGATACACTCAACACGGATGTTACCCTGTTCCGCCGTCGCGACGGTTCCCTGGCGGATCACGCCATCACCCGTGGCCTCAGATCCGGCGAGAAAATCGATTCTGTACGGACGTTCACGGGGCAGGCTTTTCTTGGGCCGGATGATGCCGAACCCCTGTTGATTTTTCGGGAACCCACGATATCCCTGATGCCTGAAACGGCCTGGCAGTTTAGCGAGGATACGCCCACGATTCCGGTGGATGGATGGTTGCAGGGAGCGGTCATGCGGTTCGGGAAGGGACGGATCGCCGTGTTCGGCGAGGCGGCCATGTTCACGGCGCAATCCGTGGGGGATGGGCAGCGTTTGTTCGGCATGGGATCGCCGGGTGCCGAACAGAATCAGCAGTTTCTGCAGAATATCATGCACTGGCTGTCGGAACGTTTTTAGAGGAATGAGGAAAAGCCATGCCGTGCAATTATTATGAAAAGTACGTCTTGGGAAAGCTGGACGAGGAGGCATTCCGAGAGCACGCCCAATCATGTTCAGTGTGTAGTGATCTGATGGAAAAAGATGCCAATCTACTCTCTCTGGCCAAGTCGCTAAAACGGCCCGTCCACGCGCCTCTGTTGTGGGGCCGCATCGAACGAAGTCTCGATTCAGAGGCATGTCGAGCGGAGCAGCCTCGTGTCCTTCGTTTTCCACGCAGGACATATGCGGTACTGCGTTTTGCGGCCATCCTGGTCGTGATGGTGACTGTGGGCGTCATGATTTGGTCGAAGTCTCAGCGTAAGCCGTCCCCGTCCAGGCTTCTTGCCCGATCGGCCCTTGAGAAGGTCGAACGGCAGGAGCTGGCCTATCTGAAAGCCATCGAAGACCTGGAGAAGATGGTCCAGCCCAGGATGTCACGTATGGACGTGGAACTGGCTTTGCTGTACAGAGACAAGCTGGAGACCATCGATACACAGATCCAGCGATGCCGAGATGCATTGGCCGATAATCCAGCCAATGCCCATATTCGCAGATACATGCTGGCAGCGCTGCAGGAGAAAACAAAAACGTTGCGAGAGATAATGCGTACATGAATCCTTGTTTCAACGGTTGCATCCAAGCCGGAATCATCCGGATGACCGATTTTTCGAGGAGGCACTCATGCATAAACGATTTTTAATACCGACGGCGTTGGGACTCTTTCTCGTCATATATGTTCTGTCTGATGTGCACGCATCGGACGATTCGAGTCCACGAAGCCTGCAATCCAAAACGTTTTCCGAGCGTATTGCCTCGGCATCGGGGAAGACATTGTACATTGACGAGACCCAGGCCGATATCACCATCATCGGTTCGGAGGGCAATGAAATCACTGCCGAAGCGTTGGTGGAGGTGAAAGACAGTGACAGGGAGTTCGTGGAGCAGTATCTTGAGCATACGGAATTAATCCTCGAACCGTACCGGGGTGGCTTTCGAGTGGCATTAGAAACGCCCCACCACAGGGGGAGTGGCAGAGAGGGCGGGGACTTCACGCGTCTTTTTAACAGACTATTTCACGGCGACTATCATCTTTCGGTCTCCGCAGAGTTGGAGATTCGTGTACCAGCTCGCCAATCTCTGGATGTAGAGAATGAATACGGCGATGTGCACATCCAGAACGTGACCGGGAGTATGACGGTGGACAATACATCGGGTGAAGTCGTCATCGAAGATTGTGGCGGGGAGTTGGACCTGAAGAACAGTTATGCCTCGGTGGAGGTTCTGGAATTCAAGGGGTCTATCAATGTAGAAGCTTCGAGTGGCGATGTTTCTCTGGAGCATATTATGGGAAACGCCTTTGTCGAGAACAGTTATAAAACAGTGAGATTCACGAGGATCGACGGTTCTCTCATCATCGATTCCCAGAGCAGTTATGTGTACGGCAGTCATGTTTTGGGTGATTGTGAGATTCGAACCTCGTACAAAGAGATCGATGTCAGGCGTGTTCGCGGCAGACTGGAGATCGATGGCGGGAGCTGTGTGGTGAGTGTGAACGATGTTTCGAAGGATGCCGTTATTGCCAACAGTTACAAATCCGTGACCGTGGACAGCGTCGGAGGAGCGTTAACCGTCAACGGACAGTCCAGCGATGTAACGGCGGAGAACGTCGTCGGGGATGTCTCCATTGAATCCTCGTACAAACCCATACGCGCGGAGCACGTACAGGGCGATTTGACGATACGCAGTCAGTCCAGTCCGGTGGATGTCCGAGATGTTGCTAAAAATGTGTCCATCCGGACATCGTACAAAATGATTCAAGTGGAAGACGTCCGGGGATCACTAGAAATCGACGGTTCCTCCTGTCCTGTCACGGCACGGGATATCGTGGGTGAGGTGTCCATCATCTCCTCATACAAGGATATTCTGGTGGAAAATGTGGGGGGCGGCCTGAGCATACGCACGGGCTCGGGCACCATCACGGCCAGGGATATAAAAAAGGATGTCACCGTGGTATCCACGTACAAGCCGCTGCAGTTCTACGATATCGGGGGTGACTTGGAGGTCGACGGCGGATCATGCAGTGTGATGGCGGAAAACATCGTCGGCGATGTGAAGGTGACCAATTCGTACAAATACGTCGTCCTGAAGGGAACGTCGGGGTCGATTTATGTCCGTGGGAGCAGCAGTCCCATCGAAGTGTCGGGTATTCGCACACTACCGGCTGAGGCGAGGATTGAACTGGTGACGACGTACAAACCCATCACGCTGACCCTGCCCCCCGATGCCAATGTGGCCATATCGGCCGAATCCACGTATGGGAAAATCCGTTCCGACTTCCCCGTGTATCTCAACGACGATGAGAAGAGTGCCCGTCTGGAACTGGGCGAAGGGAGCGTTTTTGTCCGTCTTGAAACGAGTCAGGATATCACGCTGAGGAAGGAATAAAACGATCCGTGTTATGTACAGGTGGATTATTCGCTTTTTAACACGAGCTGGATCATCGTTTTACCGATGTATGTATTGTCATGTATGCCTCCAAATAGGGTGCTCCCCGGTCCGAAGCCGAACAGGGGAACCATCTCGCCCGTGTGGGAGGTTGTCGTAAAATCCGCTTGACGAATGATGTGGTCCTCTACGGAACCATCTTCCAGGGCAAAACCGCCTGTTTCATGGTCTGCTGTGACCAGAAGGAGCGTTTGCCCGTCTTTTTCGGCAAAATCCAGACCCACGCCCACGGCCTCGTCAAAATCGATGGTTTCCTGGATGATGTACTCCACGTCGTTGTCGTGTCCTCCCCAATCAATCTGAGAGCCTTCCACCATCAGGAAAAAACCGCCGTCGCTGGCAGACAAAAGTTCGATGGCTTTCCGGGTCATCTCGGCCAGGGAAACGAGCCTGTCTTTTACCCTGGGCAGGTCATTCAGGGCTAACAGCCCCACCGCTTTATCCACGTTTTCCAATGCCCTGAATGCTTCCGGTGTTCGGACGATACGGTGCGTCGTCCCCCATCGAGTGATTAGATTCTTGTCATCCCGTCGTTTACTACCCTCTTGTGTCTTGGGGAGAAAATACTCCAATCCACCTCCGAATACGACATCCACCGGACTGTCGACAAGCTGTTCGGCGATCATGATTTCTTTATCCCGATTGTCGATATGCGCCGCGAAACAGGCCGGGGTCGCATGGGTGATGCGGCAGGTTGCCACGAGACCCGTGGATTTCCCCCTCTCCTCGGCATATTCCAGAACGGTTTTGAGTCGTTCCCCGGAGGGCGAAACCGAAATAGTCCCGTTGGTCGTCTTGACACCTGTGGCCATGGCGGTGGCACCGGCCGCAGAATCCGTGATATACTTGTCGATGGAATGCGTCGTAAGCAGACCCATCGTCTTGCATCGTGTGACATTTAGAGTTCCATTCACGGTGAGGCCGGCTGTGATATGTGCCACACCCATGCCATCGCCGATGAACAGGATAATGTTTTTCGGTGTAATGGATTGGGCTACCGTTAATGTCGAACCGATCAGCACGAAAAAAGACAGGATGGTTACAGTGCATCGTCCGCTGAATTTAACACCATGTTTTGACATCGGGAGAATCTCCTTTGTTTTATGTTTGATTCGATAATAGAAAAGATACAAAAATTTTTGAATAAATCCATTGAAATTCGTTGTTGATCGTTGTATATTACATATCAATCCGGAGGAGTGTTTGACCGTTTTTTCATGAGATCCACCTTCTGCCTATGAAACGACCCATCCGTCAGATGATCCGAAAATTTCAAGCCCATTGGAAAAATTATGTATTCCAGAGTCTGTTTGCCACGGTTGTCATGATAGGAGTGTTCATTGTACTAACCCTGCAGAACGTCGTTGTCGTGGCGTCCCTTGGATCCACGGCATTTGTGATTTTTGCCCTGCCCAAGAGCATCACGGCCCAAGCCCGAAATGTGATCGGTGGTAACATGGTCGGACTCTTGTCAGGCTCGCTCTGCGCTTTGATACCGCAGCCTCATTATTTCATGTCTCTCCTGGCGTATGCGTTGGCCGTGGGCGGTTCCATCTTTATCATGGTCGTGACGGATACGGAGCATCCGCCGGCGTCGGGATTGGCATTGGGCTTGGCTGTTTCGGGATTTTCATGGAGTGTCGGTATTGCCGTTGTGACGGCCGTGGTCGTACTCTCTCTGGTTCATCATTTCTTCAAATCGATGATACGTGATCTGGTTTAACAATATTGGAGTGATTCCATGCAAGATTATTTGTTCTGGTTTGTTCCCTTTGGATCGATTCTGGCTTTGCTGTTCGCATGGCTGTTTTTCAAGCAGATGATGAAGGAAAGTGAAGGTACGGAAAAAATGGCCACTATTGCCGCTCATGTCCGTAAGGGCGCCATGGCCTATTTAAGACAACAGTACAAGATCGTGACCATCGTCTTTATCATCCTGACTTGCTTTTTCGCTTTCTTGGCGTACGGACTCCATCTGCAGAATCCCTGGGTGCCCTTTGCATTCCTGACGGGGGGATTCTTTTCCGGTTTGGCCGGATTCTTCGGCATGAAGACGGCAACTTATGCTTCTGCGCGGACGGCCAACGCCGCACGGAATTCCTTGAATGCCGGCCTGAGAGTTGCCTTCCGTAGCGGGGCCGTGATGGGCCTGGTTGTCGTCGGCCTGGCTCTCCTGGATATCTCCCTCTGGTTTATCGTCCTGAACCGATTTGTCGACGACGCAGACGCCGGCCACAAACTCATGATCATCACGACAACGATGCTCACTTTCGGCATGGGAGCTTCCACCCAGGCACTGTTTGCCAGGGTAGGCGGGGGTATTTTTACCAAAGCTGCCGATGTCGGTGCGGACCTTGTGGGAAAGGTTGAAGCGGGAATCCCCGAAGACGACCCCCGGAATCCGGCCACCATCGCCGATAACGTGGGCGACAACGTGGGGGATGTGGCTGGCATGGGCGCCGACTTGTACGAGTCATACGCCGGGTCTATTCTGGCTACGGCCGCTCTGGGCGCGGCTGCGTTCATGGCTAATCCAGTCATTCAGTTTAAAGCGGTTATCGCTCCCATGTTAATCGGAGCCATCGGCACCGTGCTGTCGATCGCCGGTATTTATATCGTCCGCACCAAAGAGGGGGCGACTCAGAAGGATCTGTTGAAATCATTGGGCAGGGGTGTGAATCTCAGTTCGTTCTTTATCGTCGTCTTGTCCTTGGCCGTCCTTCATCTTCTGGATATTCCCAATGCCTGGGGTGTTTGGGGCTCCATCGTGACGGGCCTGCTGGTTGGCATGGGCATCGGCAAGGTCACGGAATACTTTACGTCTCATTCCTTCAAGCCGACCCGGACCATTGCGGAGAACACCAACACAGGGCCGGCAACGGTGATTATCGCCGGCCTGGGGACCGGTATGCTCTCCACGGCATTCCCCGTGCTCTTCATCGTCATCGGAATGATTTTCGCGTACCTTTTTTCCTCCGGATTTAGTTTAAGCAACATGGGTATGGGATTATACGGTATCGGTATTGCCGCCGTGGGCATGCTCTCAACGCTGGGAATCACACTGGCGACCGATGCCTACGGGCCTATTGCGGACAACGCCGGAGGCAACGCGGAAATGAGTGGTCTGGGGGCGGAAGTGCGTAGCCGGACCGATGCCCTCGACGCACTGGGTAACACCACCGCGGCTACGGGCAAAGGCTTTGCCATCGGTTCCGCCGCCTTGACGGCGCTGGCTCTTATGGCTTCGTACGTGGAGGAGCTGAAAATCGGTTTAATCCGAATCGGTGAACACGTCCTTCAATTTACCAACGAGACGGGCGAGGTGGTCAGCCGTATACAAACGCAGACGGCGACCCTGAAGGATTTTATGACGTACTACGACGTGAACCTGATGAATCCCAAGGTGCTGGCCGGGGCGTTCATGGGATCGATGATGGCCTTCATGTTCTGCGGACTGACGATGAAGGCTGTGGGTCGCGCTGCGGCTAAAATGGTGGATGAGGTTCGACGCCAGTTTCGCGAGATCAAGGGTATTCTGGAAGGCAAGACCGAGCCCGACTACGCGCGATGCGTGGCCATTTCGACGCGCGGCGCCCAGCGGGAGATGATGCTCCCGTCGTTCTTGGCCATTATAGCACCCGTGGTCATGGGCCTGGTGTTCGGCGTGGCCGGTGTGATGGGACTCCTGGTGGGTGGTTTGGCTTCCGGGTTTGTACTGGCCGTATTCATGGCCAACACGGGCGGTGCCTGGGATAATGCCAAGAAATACATCGAGGAAGGCCATTTGGGCGGAAAGGGTTCCGATGCCCACAAGGCGGCTGTTATCGGCGATACCGTGGGCGATCCGTTCAAGGACACGTCGGGACCGAGTCTGAATATACTCATTAAACTGATGAGTATGGTGGCTATCGTGATGGCCGGCATCACAGTGGCATTTTCTCTGATCTGATTCGTTTCGAATCATATTTTTGCGGACAAGGCAATCGATGCACCGATTGCTTTTTATGAACGTAACACTCTTAACGTTTTGTCGTATAATAATCCTCGTTTTCCTCCTCTCGAATTCTTCATTTTGAAACACTATGAAAGGCCGGGTGTGACCGGCCTTTTTTGTTTTACATTTCTCCTTGACTTATTCAGAACAAATGATTAAATAAAGACGATTTGAGGGAAATCCTGCTGGGATTCCGAACCGACGTACAAGGTCCGGCGATGGCATGCCGTGGCTGCCAGCGTCGATCAGTTGAAATTGTCCATGTGTGAGAGGCATTGATATGAAAGGAACTGCCCTCGTCACAGGAGGTGCCAGACGCATCGGGCGGGCCATTGGTTTGTCCTTGGCCGAAGAAGGGTATCGCGTAGCCATTCAGTATCGCTCATCTCGAGAAGAGGCCGAAGACGTGGTTCGAGAGATCGAAAACAGGGGCAGAGAAGCCCATGCCTTCGCCTGCGATTTCGAGGATATGGAAGACGTCGCCACGCTCATGCCCAGGGTCTTCCAACGATTCCCCGACTGTAACCTCCTGATCAACAACGCGTCTCTGTTCGAGAGAGCCCGCATGATGGAAACGGATCAGGCGCTCTTTGACAGGCATATTAACGCCAATTTCAAGGCGCCGTTTTTTCTCTCCAGAGATTTTGCGTGCCAATGTGCCAAAGGCCACATCATCAATATACTCGACACGAAAATATCCGGCATCCTGATCGAATACTTCGTCTACACACTCACGAAAAAGGCTCTGTATGAATTCACACACATGGCGGCTAAGGAATTGGGACCGGCTATTCGGGTGAACGGCATATGTCCCGGATTAATCCTTCCCTCCGCCTATCGCAAGAAAGAGGATTTTGAGAAAATGGGACAGCACATTCCTTTAAAGCGTACGGGCAACCCTGAGAGTATCGTATCGGCTATTCGTTTTCTTATCGACAACACGTTTATCACGGGCGAATGTATCTTCGTGGATGGGGGTGAACATCTTAAATAACGGAGACTGATCATGATTATCCAGATCAAGAATCTCAGGTTGAGGACAATCGTCGGTACCAACGAGTGGGAGCGCGAAGCGCCCCAGGACGTGATCATCAATGTGGAGATAGAATTCGACGGATCCACAGTGGCCCGCACCGACCGCCTCCAGGATACCATCGATTACAAGAAGGTGAAGAGATGCATCATCGATGTGGTGGAGGGTTCGAGTTTTTATTTGCTAGACAAACTGGCGAATCGCATTCTTGAAACCGTGATGGAAGAGGAAAAAGTGCAGCGGGCTACGGTAGAGGTCGACAAGCCTCATGCACTCCGGTTTGCCGATTCGGTCTCCGTAACCTGCTCGGCGCAAAGATGAACAGGACCTTCCATGGGAGTCGCAAGCAGTCATCCGTGATGAATGAAATTAGAACATGACGCATACGAAAAAGGGGAGACGTCCAGGAATCACCGATGGACATCCTTTCTCGGATATTCCCAATCCATGTTTTTTTTATCGAATGATACCCGCGTTCCGTGAGGTAGCCGAGGATCTAAACGTATGAATCAGGTGGTTATCGGCGTTGGATCGAACATCCATCCGGCGGAGAACATCGCAAAAGCAAAGGAGGAAATCCAGAGATCGCATCGCTTGATCGCCGAATCCGCGTTGGTAGAGACGGAGCCTGTCGGCTATACGGATCAGCCCAATTATTTTAACGGTACGTTTCGCATCGAGACAGAACTCGGTTACGACGATCTGAAAGCCTGGCTGCTCAGTACGGAAAGGGCGCTGGGAAGAAAACGCGGTAAAAACCGGTACGGACCTCGCCCCATCGACCTGGACATCGTTGTCTGGAACGGAAAAATCGTGGACAACGATTTTTACGAACGTGATTTTCTCCGGGATGCCGTACTGGAAGTATGGCCCGATTTACGGGTTTGAACGAATAGTGACTGCTCCGCATGGCCACGATTTGAGACGGGAAATTCCGGGAGGATTTGCACCCTACAAATAGTGTGCCAATTTTCCTTAAAATGCTTGACAAAGAGTGAGGGAAGATGTATATTTAGGGTGTCATTTTGATGGCATTTTTTTATGCCCGAAATTGAGTTTCTTGCACTTATGCGTGTTTTAAAAAAGGATGTCGGGAAAATCGCAAAGCTGGCCAAGCTTCGCTTTTCGGAGTCCGAGA